>CAUJFR010000116.1 GCA_963169885.1 Bacteroidota bacterium | reverse complement strand
CTGCCTTTGGCGGGGGCTTTTTTTTTATCCATCAATACACAATAAAAAAAAAGTATGTTATCGTGCAACGGTTTGGTTTATATAATGCATCTTTGTCTCGGTTTTTCATAGGATATTGGATTTTAAAACGAGGCTGGGTTTCTACCCGGCCTCTATTTTTTTACTCCTGATCCAACCCCTGAATTGCCCCGCCTTCGGGCCAAATGATTTATTTTTATACCTAAAACGCATATAATGGCTGATATCCTGATTATCGACGATGAACGCGCCATCCGGAAAACCCTGTCGGAAATCCTTTCTTTTGAAGGTTATAAAGTGGACGAAGCCTCAGACGGTGAGGAAGGGTTGAAAAAATTCAAAGAAAAGACCTTTGACCTGGTCTTGTGTGATATAAAAATGCCCAAACTGGACGGGATTGAGTTCCTTCAAAGGGCCGGAGAGATAAATCCGGATATTCCGATTGTGATGATCTCTGGTCATGGGAACATAGAAACGGCGGTAGAAGCCGTAAAGAAAGGGGCATACGACTTTATCTCCAAGCCGCCAGACCTGAACCGGCTCCTGATCACTATCCGCAATGCGATGGATAAAAGCACCCTGGTTACGGAAACCAAAGTGCTCAAACGTAAAGTGAGCCGGGTGCAGGAAATGATCGGGGAATCAGCCGGTATTAAGAAAATCAAGGATACGATTGAGAAAGTGGCCCCCACCGAAGCCCGCATATTGGTAACCGGGGAAAACGGGGTGGGTAAGGAACTGGTGGCCCGCTGGATTCATGAGAAAAGTAACCGGGCATCCGGGCCGATTATTGAAGTGAACTGTGCGGCAATCCCTACCGAACTGATCGAAAGCGAACTTTTTGGGCACGAAAAAGGCTCTTTTACCTCTGCCATCAAACAACGGATCGGGAAATTTGAATCGGCCAATGGAGGTACTCTGTTCCTGGACGAAATCGGGGATATGAGTGCCAGCGCACAGGCCAAGGTACTCCGTGCCTTGCAGGAAGGCAAGATCACCCGCGTGGGGGCCGATAAAGACATCAGTGTGGATGTACGGGTGATTGCTGCAACTAATAAAGACCTCCTGAAGGAAGTGGAGGCGAAGAATTTCAGGCTCGATCTGTATCACCGGCTGAGCGTGATCCTCATCCATGTACCTTCTTTAAATGATCGCCGGGATGATATTCCGCTGTTGGTAGACCAGTTTCTCACGGATATCTGTTCCGATTATGGAATTGCCAAAAAACCGACTGAGCCCGAAGCGATCAGTCTGTTGCAGGAATATAACTGGACCGGGAATATCCGGGAATTGCGCAATGTGGTGGAACGGTTGGTGATTCTGTCTGGTAAATCCATTACGGCCGAGGATGTACGCAATTATGTATTGCCTAAATAGCAGGCTGATCTTTCAGTTTTTGGGTGAACCGGATCAGTTCTTCCAGTGAATGAAGTACGATTTCATCGGCTGAATTTTCAGGTAATTGCCGGAAAGCCGGCCCCGATCTGATAATTTTTCCTTTAAACTGTTGTTTTAGTTCGAGGATATACGCTTCCGGACTGGTTTCCTGGAGAAAAGTGATGACATGGGTATAGAGGTAATCAACGGGCTGATGGGATAAATAATAGACCAGGCTTTCCGGTGAAACATTGGTACCAAAATACACCGTTCTGAATCCGGCTTTCTTAAAGAAATAATGGGCGGTCAGTAAAGGAATTTCATGATATTCTCCGGCCGGAGCAAATAAAAGGATACGCGGACCTGCCAGTTCCATTTTATCAAGACCGTCGATAGCGACCAGTAATTTTTTCCGGATAATATGACTGGCAAAATGTTCCTGGGCCGGAATGGCATTGTTGGTGAGCCACAGTAATCCGATCCGGTGCAGATAAGGATAAAAAATCCGTTGCACACAATGCTCAATTCCATTGCGCAATACCACGGCGTGTATTATTTTTTCGAATTTATCTTTATTAAAATCAAGACTGGCTTCAATGAGTTGATGGATAAATCCTTCGTCAGGGTTATCAGTAGCATAGGCTTTTTCCAGCCGTTCTTCCCGTTCGGCCGTACTCATAGCCGCAATCGTGGATATTTTACACCCATTATGGTATAAATAGGAAATCCGCAGCCATTCTTTCAGGTCTTCATTGCTGTATACACGGTGCTGCCCGCCTGGCCGGTCGGAGATCCCCAATTGATAGCGTTGTTCCCAGGCCCGGAGGGTATGGGCCTTGATCCCGCAAAGGTGCTCGATGTCACGAATAGAAAACTGCTGCATATAAACAAGCCTAAATTATCATTATTTCCACTGAAAACGGCTCAGAATTCACAAAACTTTGAACAATCTATATTTCTGAAAGGCAAATATTTAAGATATTTTTGTCAGCTATAAACCAAGGTTCATGCCCATCCAACACATTTTTATAGTTTATCTGGTCAGTACGCTGATTGTATTCCTGCCTTCCTTCGGACTGGCCCCGCTTTTTGTAAAAGCCGGGGTACCTGCCTGGAAAGCCTATGTGCCATTTTATAATACCTGGGTGATGCAGGGACTTTGTCACCGGCCGAAGCATTGGGTGTTCTGGCAGTTTATACCGGTAATCGGCTGGTTTATCAGTCCGGGTATCTTTATCGAGTTTGCCAAAGTGTTCGGACAATTTTCATTGCGTTCTCATACTGCAGCGGCTTTGTTTGCTCCATTCTATTTCCCGTACTTGTCCATGAAAGTACAACCGGCCTATGTGGGTCCGGATGCGGTAAAGAATTATAAAAAAGCCAATTGGAGAGAATGGGTGGATGCGGGCATTTTTGCAGTAGTAGCCGCTACCCTGATCCGCACATTTATTTTTGAAGCCTATACCATTCCTTCCGGCTCCATGGAGAAATCATTACTGATCAATGATTTTTTGTTTGTCAGTAAATTCAGTTACGGACCGCGTATACCCAATACCCCTTTATCGGTTCCGTTTGTCCATAACTATCTCCCCTTTGGCTCAAGCCGAAAGTCATATACCGAGCTGGTGAAGGTTCCGTATATCCGCTGGTTTGCCACCCCCGTCAAAAGAGGGGATGCGGTGGTATTTAATTTTCCGGCAGGCGATACGGTAATACATAAGGCCGGCTATGAATCCGCACAGCCCTATTATGATTTTGTACGTTCAATGGGACGAGATGCCGTTTGGCAGGATCCTGAACTGAATCCGATTGTATCCCATCCTGCTGATAAAACGGATAATTATATTAAGCGATGTGTGGCCGTCGCTGGTGATACGCTGCAAATAATTAATGGCGATGTTTATATCAACAGCCAGCGTCAGGAAGCCCCTGAAAATTCAGGCCGGCAGTACCTGGTACAAATGAAACCAAACCGTTCCCTGGATAAGGATGGCCTGGAGGAAATGGGTATTGCGATTTATGAAACAGAACGATCTTCTGATTTTAACCTAAGCGGTATACAGCCTTATCAGTATGTGATCAATATGACATTGACCGAAAAGGAGAAGCTGGTAAAATCCGGATTTACTGAAAAAGTGGATCCCTATATTGATAATCAGGCATCGGCTTCCCGCATTTTTCCCTATGATACCCTGCATAAATGGTCGGTGGATAATTACGGAAAAATCTGGATACCTAAAAAAGGGGAAACGATCGATCTGAATGAAACAAGTTTTTCTGTGTATGAACGGGCGATCCGGGTATACGAAAAAAATGATTTTTATAGAAAGGATGGACAGTACTACCTGAATGGGAAAGCCATTACCCGTTATACGTTTAAGATGGACTATTACTGGATGATGGGGGACAACCGGCATGGTTCACAGGACTCAAGGTTCTGGGGTTTTGTGCCGGAAGACCGTATTGTGGGCAAGGCCTGGCTGATCTGGTTCAGCTGGGATGGCGGACCCCGGTGGAAGCGATTGTTCCGTACGGTAAAATAGACTAACTTTAAATGCCCTTGACGAGTTCAGGGGCATTCTTCTGTAAAAACCATTCCTGCCATGAAACAACAGACCTACGAATTCGCTTACGAAGTATACGATGATATCAGTCAGCTGACTGCTGCTGATGCGGCATTGCTTGAACAGGCCCGGGCCGTGACCGCAAAAGCTTATGCACCTTATTCAAAATTTAATGTGGGAGCCGCTGCGCTTTTAGCCAATGGAGAAATACTCCTGGGTACGAACCAGGAAAATGCTTCTTACCCGGTAGGCATCTGTGCAGAACGGGTTTTACTGGGAACAGCCGCCACCTTGCATCCGGATATCGCCATTACTTCCATGGCCATCAGTTTTAATACCGCGAAAGAAAAAAGTAATCACCCGATCTCTCCCTGCGGTATGTGCCGGCAGTCCTTACTTGAATATGAAACCCGATTTAAACACCCGATCCGCC
>CAUJFR010000115.1 GCA_963169885.1 Bacteroidota bacterium | reverse complement strand
GGTTCGCCATAAGAACGAATCGCACCGGTATTGGCCGGTCTCTGGCCGTTCAAAACCTGGATCAGGGACGGAAAACTGTCATTGCGGTTATAGCCTGGAAATCCATGTACCCCCAGCGCCGCGGTATGGCTGAGCAAGTGGAGCGTGGTGATTTCTTTATTTTTTGAAAGACTGTCATAGGGAAACTTCCAGCTTTTCAAATAGTTATTTATATCTGCGCCGAGATTCAACCGGCCCTGTTCGGCCAGTTTTAGAATACCCATACTATTCAGACTCTTGCTGATGGAAGCCGCCTGGAAACGGGTCTCTAGATTTACTTTCCGGTTTTCTGCCGAATCGGCCCAGCCATATCCTTTGGCCCAATGAATTTTATAATTCTGTATAACGGCAATGCTGAGTCCTTTCACATGGGTCTCCCGGAGTCGTTGTTCGATTGAATTATTGGGTAAAGTCTCACCAAATATCAGGGACGGGTTCAGGGACGTTTCTACCTGTTTGATTTTATTGAACAGCTCATCGGAACCTGAGTGGGCAACTAATTGGAATGGCCATAGAAGGAGCAGGAGTAATTTTTTCATGACTGGTTTTTGTGAGCCTAAAGGTAGGGGATCGGCTAAACCTGAACATTAGTTTTTCCAGATGGGACCGGCCGGAACCAATGCGTCTCGACAATCAATCAGAATTCCCTGCGCCTTATTCAACAAAGTCTGTTGTACTTTACCGGTGGCCGGAATGAACGCATAGTTTTGATGGATCCAGTTAAAAAGCCAGGTGGGTTCGTAGGTGGTATAGTGCGGTGCTTGCGGATTATTTTCAGCTGACCAGTTACGGGACACTAATAATTTAAAGAGGGAAACGCGGGCTCCATTTTTACCAGCGAGATGTACCAATGAAGCCGGAGCAGGCCGGTCGATCAGGCAGATCTCCGGAGGAATCATGTCCAGTAACCCGGCGGCTTCGAGAAAACTAAAAGCAAAGGCGGAGCAACCAGCCCCTTCGCCTTCGAGCGGATGATTGAGTCCGTTGTATAATTTATAATATCCCTTTTCCTTGTATTCACTGTAATAGGTCCAGAGCCGGTCAAAAACCGGCTGGCTGATCCTGAATTCAAGGAAGGCGATATCCCCGTTTTTGGAACGTCGTTGTATGTCAGGCAAGTTGATATCCGTTTCATCCAGTTTGCCCTGAATTTTTTCAAATAAAATACCAAGACCATAACCGTTGAATAATACCTTGCGTGTCATACCCGAATTTTTAACAGCACGCACCCCGGCAATGACATGCCGCGAACTGTCTTTCAGTTCCACCATCATATGACCGATCGGATGCCGGTATTTTCCATAAGAAGACCGGGTCAGAAAATTCCGGAGATAACTAAAAACCAGTTTGCCCGGCGATTCCCAGCGCATTTCATGAGGTGCGGGAATGGTATAAATGGTGAATGTCTGGGCCTTTAAAACAGGTAACACATTTATACATAGCAGAATCATCAGCAGTTGTAAACATGATTTTTTATAAGAAGCATTGCCTGTCATAGGCCAATTTACTCTTTCCCTTTGGTAACCCGTTATGATAATGATCAGTCCGAAAGTATTACTCCCTGCGGAACCTTGGCATTTGCCGGATTGCTCCCTTTCAACGAACGGATATAAGCAATCAGCTGACTTATATCTTCAGGCGATAAAACCAATTCCCAAGCTGGCATAGCATTATGGCCAAAACGTATTGTATTGGCGAGATCCTCAATACGGTTTCCATTCAGCCAGTAGACATCCGTAAGATTGGGGCCAATAAGGCCTTGTGCCTGCTTATTATGACAAGTCGTACAGTATCGCTGGAATAAACGCGCCCCTTTTTCCAATATTTTTTTTTGCCGGCTATTGGCTGTTTGGTAAAACTCGCTCTTATGATCGTTCATCCATTTTTTCCAGAGATATAGTTTATTAGCATATTGCCGGTTGGCGGATTCAATCCGGATGGAATCGCTGATTTTTTTGGCCGGACTTGGTTTTATTTGCTGGAGCCAGTATATCAGGGGCATTATTTCTTTGGTGGCTAAGGCTTCTTTTTTACTATCGGGTAAATAAAACTTATTAATAATATTCTGCATGGAATCACTTAATTGCCGCCGGATAGCTGAACTATCTGTAACCAGATCTCCGGAGTTTTGCTGATAAAGCTGGATAAGTTTTTGAAAACTGATATCCCTTTTACTAAGCAGTTCATAAGATGGCATACGGCTATCCGGAACCATCATCGATGGCTCATTCAGGTGCATATAATGCCAGTCATTGGTGTACTTGCCTCCCAATCCATCAAGACTTATTTTCCCGGGCACGGTATTTTCTACCAACACATGACAACGGATGCAACCCTGTCGTCCAAAAATATATTCCCCATATACGGCCAGCAGATTAATGGAACTGTCCACAGCTGAGCCGGGTGTACTAATTACTCGTGTTGGCCTGGGTAAGATAAATGAGTAGAAAAATAAGGGTAGCAGTAACAGGATCAGGATAAAGCTCTTTTTCATTAGAGAAAAGTACAAATTATCCAATTAATAGCGCATGATTCAGTACCGGGATTCCATAGTTCTTCGAATTTTTCTTAAGGAAAGCTTTCTTATCTTTCCACATAAACCAGCGATTGATGCAACCAAAACAATATGGCATTTTCTCCCTGCCCGTAATTGTGGGCGCCCTGGGTTTTTTCGTGGATATTTATGATCTTTTGCTTTTCAGTATTGTCCGCCGTTCCAGTTTTGCGGAACTGGGGGTGGCCGAATCCGCCATGAAATCCACGGGAGAAAACATTATCAGCTGGCAGATGCTGGGACTCACCATTGGCGGCATTCTCTGGGGCATGATGGGAGATAAGAAGGGCCGGAAAAGTGTATTGTTTGGTTCTATCCTCCTGTATTCTTTTGCCACCATTGCCAATGGAATGGCACAGACAATTGAACAATACACCTGGCTGCGGTTCATTGCCGGTCTCGGACTGGCGGGTGAACTCGGGGCCAGTATCACCCTTACCAGTGAATTATTACCCAAAGAAAAGCGAGGCATTGCCGCGGCCCTGATTGCCACGAGTGGGGTGATGGGTACGATTGCCGCCTACTTTGTGCACTGGGCATCGGATGAAAACTGGCGGCTTTGTTATTATATCGGGGGAGCGATGGGACTAGCCCTGCTCTTCCTGCGCATGGGTGTACTGGACAGCGGACTTTTTCAGGCTTCCAGAAAAGCCAATGTGTCGCATGGCAACTTCCTTCACTTTTTTAATAACCGCGACCGCTTTGCCCGCTATATGCGGGGGATCCTGATCGGGTTACCGGTCTGGTATATTATCGGGGTGCTGATCAGTTTCTCCGATGAATTTGCCAAACAGTTCGGCATTACCGGATTTGACCAGCCCACAGCCCTGATGCTCCAATATGTGGCTTTACTGTTCGGGGATATGACGGCGGGTCTGCTCAGTAATGTGATCCGCAGCCGCAAGAAAACTCTGCTGATCTTTTATGCGATTACCACTTTTTTCCTGGCGCTTTTCTTTATCACAAAGGGCGGCGGCTCGGCCACTAATATGTACCTGATCTGTATGGGACTGGGTTTTGGTTCCGGTATTTCCGTTTTATATATCACCATGAGTGCCGAGACATTTGGCACCAACCTGCGGGCCACGGCCGCCATCTCCATTCCTAATCTGGTCCGTGGTTTTCTGCCCGTCATTCTCCTGATCTTCCAGTGGCTGCGCAGTCAAAACGTGCTGAATAACTATATCAGCGGAGCCTGGGTCACCGGCCTGATCGTATTGCTGGTGGGGTTTGTATCTGTGCTTTATACAAAGGAAACCTGGGGGAAGGAGTTGGATTTTCTGGAAGAAACGGGAAGGAAGTAAAAAGTAAAAAGTCAAAAGTAAAAATAGCAGGTTGAAAGATTGAAACTACATTCCTGACACTTCATTTCTTCCATTTTTTGAAACTTCATTTTAAAATGATTTTTCTGCTTTCGTATTTTTTACTTTTTACTTTTTACTTTTGACTTACCACAGAGCTACTTCTGAAATTAATTATGAAAAAACTTCTTATATCACTCACCCTTGCCGTCACTTCAATTTGCTGGATAACTCCGGTAAAGAAAACCCAGGCGATCTACCAGCTGACTGTTTATCACTTTAAAGACAGTGTACAGGAGAAGATACTGGATACCTATCTTGAACAAGCTTTACTTCCCGCATTACACAAGCTAAACTATAAACAGGTGGGCGTCTTTAAGTCATGGGCCAATGATACTTCAGCGGTTAAAAAAATCTATGTGCTGGTAGCGGGAAAATCCATGGATGAGCTGAGTGGAATAAAGGATAAACTGGCGAAAGATGCAGCATATCTTGAGCAGGGTAAAACGTACCTGGATGCTGTATATACGAGCGCTCCCTATTCCCGGATGGAAACGATTTACCTGAAAGCGTTTTCCCTGGCTCCCGAACTGGCCATTCCTTCATTGAAGGGACCGAAAACTGAAAGGGTCTACGAACTGCGCAGCTATGAGAGTGCCACGGAAAAGATCTTCCGGAATAAAGTACATATGTTCAATGAAGGAGGAGAGATCGCTCTTTTTAAACGGCTGAACTTCAACGCCGCCTTTTACAGCGAAGTAATAGCAGGCAGCAAAATGCCCAACCTGATGTATATGACCTGTTTTGAAAACATGGCCGACCGCGATGCACACTGGAAAACCTTCAGCAGCGATCCGGAATGGAAACGATTATCCGCCCTCCCCGAATACCAGCATAATGTATCGCTAAATGAGAAGAATTTTTTAAGACCGGTTGAGTACTCGGATTATTAAGTCAAAAGTAAAAAGTAAAAAGTAAAAAAGCAGGCTGAAAGATTGAAAATACATTCCTGACCTTTCACTTCCCATTATCAGAATCTTCAACAATTGAATGTATTTTCTGCTTTAGTATTTTTCACTTTTTACTTTTTAATTTTTAATTTTGACTTCCTAACGACTTCCCTTATTTCTTGCTGACCCTATACAAACTCCCTCCATCCGTGACCGCAAACAACATTCCTTTATAAAAAGCCACATCGCGGAAACGTTCGTTCTTATCAACCAGTAAACGTTCCTCACCGGTTACTTTATTATTTTTAATAATCAGGCGGGCGATATGCTGTCCACTGAGTCCGCCGATAAAGAGATTGTTTTCCCATTCAGGAATATCCTTGCTCTTGTAGAAAGTCATGCCGCTGGGAGAGAGGGTGGGATCCCAGTAATAGACGGGCTGTTCCATTCCGGCTTTTTGCTGGAGAGCTTCACCTACTTTCGATCCGCTGTATTCAATACCATAAGTAATAACAGGCCAGCCATAGTTTTTGCCGGATTTAATGATATTCAGTTCATCACCTCCGCGAGGACCAAATTCCGCTTCCCAGAGATCTCCGGTTACCGGATGAATATCCAGGCTCTGACTGTTACGAATGCCATAGGCATAAATTTCAGGCAAGGCGCCTGCTTGTTTGGCAAAAGGATTTCCAGGGGCCGGTTTTCCATCCTTTGTGATACGGAAGATTTTTCCTAAGCCTGAACTGAGTAACTGGGCCTGTGCCCGGCCTTCGGAAATGGAACGTTCGCCGGTGCTGACAAAAAGATATCCGTTTTTATCAAACAACAGGCGGGATCCGAAATGTAACACACTTTTCAAAGCGGGTGTTGCCCGGAAGATGACCACCGGATTATCCACGGTCCCGTTTTTTTCATTGAGTTGTCCTTTGGCTACGGCCATCAGGTTACCACTTCCTGATGTTTCGGAGAAAGACCAGTAAATCGTTTTATTTGTGGCATAGGCCGGATCGGGTGTTACGTCGAGCATTCCTCCCTGGCCTTTATCATCCACCTGGGGGAACCCGGTGATTTTTTTCACCAATGCACCATCAGTGGTATGAATCTGCATATATCCTTTTTTGAACGTAAGCAGTAATTGTCCATCGGGCAATGGTACCACGGCCCAGGGTTGCCCAAGTTTTTCACCGATCTTATCTACCTTATAGGGAGTTGTGGTTTTAGCACCACCAATCCGGGTCTGCCCGGTAAAAGCTGGTTTATATTCCGCATTGGCCTTTCGGGTTTCCACCGGGGGCAACTGATCGCCTTCTGTGGTATTGACAGGATTGCCATTGCTTTGGAGACAGGCATTTAAAAGAATGGCTGATCCGGCCAATAGAAAAAGAACAGGTAATTGTTTCATGCATACAAGATTGAGGCGTAAAAATAATGAACTCTGTGCTAACAACCCCGGAGACAAATTGTTTAAGCGGAAGGAGAATTGTGTTCAGTAAATTATACAGATAAAATAGTATGAACTTGTGGCCCCGGGTCCTGCTTTTTTTATTCTTTATAATACCCTTCACTCAACCCGAATTTTCTTTCCGGTGCCTTATTCTCTATCTCATGAAAGGCGGTCGGGGAGAGGCTTGTAAAATCCTTATAGTCCTTTACCAGGTGCTGGTAGTCGTGATAGCCGCATTCTATCGCAATCCGGAGCCAGTCATAGTCCGGCTTCGAGTTTTTTAACCGGAAGGCCCGGTCGAAACGGAT
>CAUJFR010000114.1 GCA_963169885.1 Bacteroidota bacterium | reverse complement strand
TAATTATAGTAGGAAGCCGGGTTACTGCCAAGTGCAGAAAACCGGATACGAACCCGGTTATGCTCGTGGGTAAAACGGAATGTCCGGATATTCCAGAAAGCGGTATCCATTTCAGGCAGATCAATGTTGCTGATATGGGTGATAACAATTTGCGGCGTATCTACAATACTTTTCAGTTGTGCCGGATAAAAACTGTTCAGGCCTTTTACACCGGCAAAGAATAACTGTCCATCCGGTGCGCTCCAGGCAGCACCGAAATTGAACTCATCCGATTGCAGTCCGTCCTGCCGGTTCAGGTTGAATACTTTCCCCTGCGGATCAATCCGGGTGAGACCCTTATCATGACTGCACCAGATATTATCTTCCGCATCCAGGATCACGGCATAAATGTGTTCATCCGGTAATCCATTCTCCCTCGTATAAGCATGGAGCAATTGTTGGGTGCTGTCAAATTCAAATACGCCTTTAATGGTGCCGATCAGCCAATTGTTTTTGCGTTTGGTGAGGCAGGTGGCCGACCAGTCTGTCAGTCCTGCCTTACGCAGGCATTGACTGAAATAAGTCGTACCGGTGTAAATACTGAGATTATTATACCTTGTCTTGATGAATCCGGTATTCAGCATACCGGACACCGAGTCTGGCGGGTTTATAGCACAAAACAATTCTCCGTTGCGGAAGGAAAATATAAAGCTGCGGTCCGAACCGTTATAGCTGAACTGCTGATTACCCAGTGGGATCAGCTCGGAATAATAGCCACTTCCGGCTTTATAATTAATACCCTTTTCAAAATGTTGTTTCAATGCCCGGAGGCTGAGTGTCCGGGTATTCAGGAGATAACGTTTTGCACTGGAATATACAAATACGAGATACTGGTCATTGTCGATCTGGCCAATCGTGGTGATAATGGGGTTGGTTTCACCTTCTGGACCATCAAACATAAACCGCTTTAACAGGTTGCCGGCCGTATCATAGACCAGTAACCCTTTTCCGTATGTGCCGGTAATGACCCGGTTCGTTGCTTTATTTACATGAAAGCATTTTACAAAATTTTCCTGCTCGTTGGTAGTGCCGGTAAACTGCACAGGCTGCGACTGCATACTGATCTTCAGCAGTCCGTTCAGGTTGCTGGCGGCCCAGAGATCACCCCGCTGATCGTAGAACGCATTTTTGAAATACCCGTTTTCAAAAAAGGGCTTACCAGAGAGATTGACGATTTGCCGGGAAAACTCCATTTTATCCGTATCAAACTCCCATAGTTGTTCATCCAACGACACCAGCAGGGTGCTTTCGTTTTTCTTCAGAAAAAAAGCTGGCCGGCTGAAGTTAACAACTGATTTTTTACCGGGATAGCTGATTTTTTTCAGGGATTTGTTGCCGGGAAAATCAACCAGTTCGAGGTGGTCCTTAAAAAAAAAGAGCCAGCGATTTTCATCCAGGGAATGTATACTCAGGCTCCCATATTCCGGAAGGAGAGTTACCCTGATCCGTTCCCTGTTTTCAGCCTTGAAAAGGTACCCGTGTGAGCTGTCTGCCAGCAGGAGCTGATCCGGTAACTGAGCCGCCGGAACCGGATTTAGTAATACGGACTGGTTCCAGGCCATTTCGCGGCTTACCTTTTTTTCTTTCCGTTGAATAAAATGGAACTTATCACCCGTCCAGATCAGCAGTTCTGAAGCGGTCATGGCCACCGGATTGAATTGCTGTTCAGTGGCTGCCGGGATCAGTGACCCATAATGACTGAAGGTATGCGTACCCGGATGGTAGACGGAGAATCCGCCGTCATAGAAGATCCATATCTCTTTTTCCGGTGTACGGAGTATACTGTTAAACTGAATGCCTGGCACCTGGTGTATTCCTTTTCCAAACGGCACCTGGTGAAATACGCTTCCATCGAACCATTGCAGATAATTATCACTGATCATCCACAAAAAACCATTTTCATCCTCGGTGATACACTTGATGACCTGGTTGGGTAATCCTGATTCATTATTATAGATCGTTTGCTTACATCGCTGCAGGGATTGTGCATCGGCAGCATACAGGGCCAGCAGGCCTGCCAGGAGGAGTATGAGTTTTCGCAACAGCTGCACCGGACAAAAATAGGGGTTGAACGCTGTTCTACAGGACTTTGCAGCAAAATACTCTGAGTGGAGTATTGATGGCATGGGACAGTAAATTGACATTTGTTACTGATCCACAAACCCGGAATGAATTTCAGCAAAACCCTTTAATCCTTTTTGTAATGCGTATACTTCTTGTCCTTTCTGTCTGTCTGCTGTTGTCTGCCGGTCATATATTCGGGCAGGAAAATGGTAAACCGGCTAATCAGCCCTTTTCCCGTCCCCTGGGCAGCCTGATCATCTACTATGGTAAAATACTTCCTCCCAGCGAGTGGGCCTGTTTTGAAGTTTGGGATGAACAAATGATGGACCCGGGCAAAATGGCGGAACTGATCACAGCCAATGACATCAATCATCCCTTTATGATATCGTATGAGTGGAAGGCCGGTATGCGTTGGGAGGATGCGGCAAAGATTGCAAAAGCCTTTGCTCAACGTTATGCCATCCAGGGACGGTATACCAAAGTAAACGGACAAGGGAAAAATATAACCCCGCCGCCAACCACTTTGATAGGTTATAATAAGAATGCCGGTGAAGAAACGGAGGATTATGTCAACAAGCTCGAAACCTATGCCTGGATGAATGTAAATAAGATAGTGAAGAAGAAAGCGGAAGAGCTGGAAGCCAGTGGCTGGAAAAGGAAGTATGCTGCTTTTAATCTGATCGGTGGCCCGAATACCTTATGGATCGGGAAAGCCATGCCCATAGAACCCGGTATGAGTTATACGATTATTTCAGCCGCCACCAAATCGAATACATTCCTGAAAGTACTTGACTTTGATAAATCGGATAGTGAGGGCGTACCATTTCAGACCTATTTCATAGAAAGGAAGACGGATGAAATGGGCCTGATCGAACAATATTCCGAACCGGTGGCAAAGAAGAAAGTGATCATGGCCCTGGTTTCAGCGGACCTGGTGAATACCAGCCCCGGCGGTATCCTGGTGTATGCTAAACCCTATAGCCTGAAGGAAGAATTTGAAACCATACTGGCTGCTGCAAAAGACGGCTTTACGGCTTTTATTCAGGGTGAAATGAAGTCCGATGTCAAAGGTGGATTTTATGAGGATCCCCGCCGCATGTTTTCGCTGAACGACCGGATGATCTACCAGGAGGAGAAAGATAAGACGGGTTGGGTCTACTCAGCACTAACAAGGAAGAGCACTCCTGAAACGGAAACATTACGGATGCAGCTGGAACAACTCCTGTCGGAGTATCATGCTAAGGGCGTGTATAAGCTGACGGGTGGATTTACGGCTGGGAATAAAGCAGAAAAAAAGGAGTTGATCAGCAAAGAAGGGAAGCTGCTCTTCAGCCTCGAGCTCAACGCGGATAATACCATGCACCTGCGCTTTTTTGGAAACAAGGAAGTAAAGGGCGGTTTAGTTGCTGTGGACCCTGTACAAAAATCCGTTACAGGAGAACAACCCGGCAAGAAGGAGGACGGAGCACCCGGCGTAACGGAAGATAATTTCCTGGATAAGAGTAAAAAATACCTTTTCACCGACTGGATATCTGCCACCACAAAGTATAAATGGGACTGGCTCGAAACCCCGTACACCGATGAGAAAATTCACCGGTTTTTTGCAGATAGCGTACTGGCGTATGAACAAAAATCGGATGGCTATTCCTGGGCAATCGGCAATTTGTATTCCAACAGGCCGGCCAGTTACACCTATACGGGCCGGTTTAACCAGCATACCACCGGCAGTCCCAATACAGGAGCCGGGTTAATGCTGCTGGTGAATAAAACAAAGAAAGAAGGGCCCGTGCATGTGCTCTTTATCGTAAGTCCGGTCAACCAGACCTGGTGGTTTGGTTCTTATAACCCGAATAACAATGAATGGAAAACGTATAATAAGTATACAGGTACGGCTTATAATATCAACAGTAATTATATTCAGAAAATGACCGCCAGCGGCAGTGCAACCAATCAGTTGTCCGTGCAGAAGCAAGGCGATAAGATTTTCCTGTATATCAACGGTCAGTTGGTGGAAACCGTGGAGATCACGAAGAAAAACAGTGAGCTCAATGTGTTTTCCGGACTGGGGATCGCCACCAATGAGAAAGGATCCGGGTCCATTAGCCGGATATCTTTTTCCGCTGAGTAACCTTTTTTATCAATCTTCAATCTTAAGTGTAAAGTATGAGTGCTAAAAAATATTTTCTGATCCCGGTTCTCCTTTTTTCAATAGCCTCCCGGGCACAAAATGATCCTAAATCCCTTCTCGTACTGAAGCCTTCACTGAATGTGGGCAATATTGCCATAAAGAGAGATGGGGGTGATCCCAGTTCGGCAGATAACCGGGTCGGGTATGGTATCGGCCTCCAGTTCATGCAGTTCCTGGGCGAACGGGTCTTTTTTACCCTGGGAGGTGACCTGAACTCAAGGGGATACAAGGGCACCCGGGTGGTATACCTGGATGCGCCGGTATCCATGAATGTAATGCTGGGCAAGCACAAAATATTCGGGTTAGGCGGTGGGGCCTATGCGGGAATGGCTTTGTCGGGTAAATACAAGGGTACGGGTGGCTGGACCAATTTCAAATTCGGGGAAACGGCAACGGATAACCGCAGTCGTACGGATTACGGGTACCTGGTCAACCTGATTTACCAGTCTCCCGGCCTGTTCTTTGCAACATTGACCCTGATGTCCGGTTTGAAAGATATCACCCCGGCAGACAAACAACAGGACCTGTACTGGATGAAACTGAGAACTTCTCAGTTGTCCATCGTGATACCACTGAATACTATCCTGGGAAAATAATCAGTCTGTAAAAAGTAGTCTATGAAATTAGTGATTCACGCCCGTTTGTTTATTTGTTTAGTCCTGTGTACTTCCACACTCCGTGGAGCCGGTGTGGCGGACTCTACTGCATTGGAAAAAGCCGTGGCTGAGTTCAGCCTCTTTCTGCATAACAAGCCTTATGGGAATGATTACTTCAATGGAATCCAGCAAAAAGGAAGCGTTTTAACAGTGAAATTTTTAAAAAAGTATTACGATTTCATGTTGGATAAAATTGAAAAAGTAGTGCTAACCAAAGAGGAAGGCCGATATAGGGTAACCATTTCCGCCTCCCGTGATTGTTATTACGATAGCAGGTTTGAGCAGTATTACAAATCCGAAACGTTCAGTCAATTGAATGAAAAAGACTGCATGCGGTTCTACCTCTTGTTTGGCAATATCCTGGACCAGTACAGACTGGCTACTAATAAAAAATACAAGATCCGTAAAACCTATGCCGAGAAGCTGGCGATACTGACCGCTCCAGGTTTCAGAACCGTGATCCCCTCTGGTGCGGTGGTACAGGTGCTGGAGATTCCTAAATCTGAGCCGGCGTACAAAAGCCTGAAGAAACTGACCGGTACGGAAATTCAGGTGTATGGATTGCAGGTGAATGACGATGCGGAAACCTATTCCGGTAGCATCAGGAAAGATGCCATAAACAGTTATACGGTCAATGCAATACGGGTAAAATACCTCTACGGGACGCCCAATTCCATTTTTCGGATCGCTCCAGCAGGAGATTTCTGTACCAAGGCATCATTTATGATAAAAAAAATGGCGGAGAATGACCTTAAGCGCCTTATTCCTTTTACCAATCCTGACAAATACGATCTGAACCACCTGATCAGTGATGTATATTTTGAAGAACTGCCGGACGGATCTTTTTCTCAAAAGTCAACGGATATGGTTGGTTTTTTTAAGCAGGACATGCGAGAAGAGACAGCGAACACATTATTTAAAAGCATAGAACAGCAGTTAAATACCTGCCTCGGCCTGCAACCTGAAAAGAAAACGGATAAATCCGATTTGAAAAACTATTACTACAGAATTCCACCAAAGCCGGGCGATCAGAAGAAAGTGATGTTGCTTTTTTTATTTGATAAAAATAGCAGGACTGGATATTACCAGGTACGGCTTGATTTTGCGAATTATTGACCAGAAATAACTGCAGGGTGTATCCGGACCAGGAAAAAATGTAATAAATACTATTATATGATTAAATGGCTCATCAGTACGTTACTGATTTTTAGTACCGGGATCGCGCTTGCCCAACCCCCTGACAGCGATGGGGACGGGGTGCCCGATAGCGAAGATCTTTGTCCCTCCGTAAAAGGCACAAAGGCCAATAAAGGTTGTCCGGATGCAACTGCCGGAAATAAGACGACCGATTATTTTGCCAAGGATGATTTTACCACTATTCTCGATGTGGTCTGCAAATCGGAACTGGCGAAATACCGTCATCCGCAGGTGCCGGCGCAACAACTGGAAGGAATCGCAACTACTTTGCCGCAAACCGGGGTGAACAAGCAATTCCCCGTATATTATTCCACTGATGGGAAGGGGAGCTTTATCGCGATGCTGATCCTGAGCAATCAACCCGCTGAGTTTAACAGTGCCGTTGTGTTTGTACATCAGCAACTGCTCTATAATTCTTCTTCCTGCCTGGCCTACAAGTTGTTTAAACCGGTACCAACCCCCTCGGGCGATACTACTTTTTTTGCCTTTACCCAGAATGATGAAGGACCGCTGATGCAGATAAAAGTGTATAAACACCGCGTCAGTGCCAGTGAGCTCTATGTCATTTTAGGGGTGGAAGCCGTACCCCGCCGTGCGCCGCCGGTAGCAAAAGTAGCCGATCCGGCACTCTGTAATGACCTGCTGAAAATCATGGAAGCCAGTACTGATGGTTTTAAAAACGTACGTTCCAATCCGAAGAAGAACAGTATTTCCGGACTCGACGATTATGAAACCAGCCTGCCAGGCCTCGGACTGGAGAAGAGAAAACTCCGGGTGGAAGACTGGTATGATGTGATGGAACTGAAGGAGAATAAAATTATCACGTATGACGCCAGCAGTTTTATTGAGAATAAGGAAAAGGCGGAAGCCCTGTTTAATCAGTAT
>CAUJFR010000113.1 GCA_963169885.1 Bacteroidota bacterium | reverse complement strand
GGGCAGTGTGGTGGCACTCACCTATATTGCGGCCCAGCGTGTATTCCCTGACTACAATGAAATGGCCGATGCCAAAGCCCTGCTCGAAAGCATCACCCGTAATTTCGGTTACCACTACGGGGTAAGAAATAAAGTCCGGATCAATACGATATCCCAGTCACCCACCCGCACCACCGCCGGCAGTGGCGTAAAAGGATTTGATGGCTTTATTACTTACGCCGAAAATATGAGCCCACTGGGCAATGCGTCAGGAGAAGATTGCGCCAATTATACGGTGACACTCTTCAGCGATCTCACCCGTTTTGTGACCATGCAGAACCTCTTCCATGATGGAGGATTCAGCTACACAGGGGTGACGAATGCGGTGATTGATAAAATGTAGAGAGAGGCGAGAAGCGAGAAGCAAGAAACCAGAAGGGCTGTACTAAGAAGGTACAGCCTTTTTTTATCAGTACTTGTAAAGCTAGTTGCGAGCTGCGAGTTTCGAGACCGGTTGTCCGCTATCTGCTTTAAGTCTCGTACTTCGTTCTTCGTACTTCGTACCTCGTACCTCGTACTTCGTACCTCGTACCTCGTACTTTCTCTTTCTGGTGCCAAAACATTCGTTACCCTGATTTTTATCAGGTTTTCCCACCCAGGGATTTCCAAGGTTTGTAGTTCCACAACAACCTTACTGGGACATGTATAAAATCATTGTTTTAGCCAAACAGGTTCCGGATACCCGGAATGTAGGCAAAGACGCAATGAAGGCCGATGGTACGGTAAACCGGGCGGCCTTACCTGCTATTTTTAACCCCGAAGACCTCAATGCACTCGAACTGGCGCTGGAGATCAAGGATCAGTATCCGGACACAAAGATCACCCTGCTGACGATGGGACCTGTACGGGCAGCCGAAATCCTGCGGGAAGGGATGTACCGGGGAGCAGATGCCGGCGTGTTGCTGACCGATAAAGCTTTTGCCGGATCGGATACACTGGCCACATCGTATGCGCTGTCCTGCGCCATCCGCAAAATCGGTGAAGCCGATCTGATCCTGGCCGGACGACAGGCCATTGACGGCGATACAGCCCAGGTGGGTCCGCAGGTGGCGGATAAACTGGGGATTCCCCAGATAACGTATGCAGAAGAAATCATTTCACTTCATGACCGGACCATACAGGTAAAACGTCGGCTGGAACGAGGTGTGGAAGTCGTTGAATGTACATTGCCGGTATTGATCACGGCACATAGTACCGCCCCGGAATGCCGGCCCCGGAATGCAAAACGTTTAATGCGGTTTAAAAGAGCCACCACGCTATCTGAACGACATACAACAGCCGAAGATTACCTGGCTGTACACAATGACCAGGCTGTCCTTATCACCGAGTGGTGTGCAAAGGATGTAAACAGCGATCTCGTGCAACTCGGTCTGGGTGGTTCTCCTACCAAGGTCAGACAGGTGGAGAATATCGTTTTCCAGGCCAAGGAATCCAAAGTGATCAGTACAGACGATGCGGAAATAGAATCACTGATGCAGGAACTGATCAGTCAGCATACAATCGGTTAACCAACTAATCAAGGATAAAAAACAGCACCATGAATAATGTTTGCGTGTACTGCGAATTTGAAGAAGGCAGGATCCAGGAAGTAAGCTATGAACTGCTGACCAAGGGCCGTTCACTGGCCAATCAGCTGAACTGTAAACTGGAAGCACTGGTATTGGGCGAAGGATTGAATGGATTGGAAAAAGAAGTCAGCCGCTATGGGGTCGATATCCTCTATATGGCCGATGATAAACGGCTTTATCCCTATACCACATTGCCACATACCGCAGTGGCAGTTGGGTTGTTTAAACAAACCCATCCGCAGATCGTGCTGATGGGAGCTACGTCGATTGGTCGCGATCTCGGACCGCGGATTTCCTCCTCACTCACCAGCGGATTAACGGCGGATTGTACCAACCTGGAAATAGGAGAGTATGAGGATAAGAAAGCCGGTAAGAAATACGAGAACCTGCTTTACCAGATCCGGCCCGCTTTCGGTGGTAATATTGTGGCCACGATTGTAAATCCGGATAACCGTCCGCAGATGGCAACAGTCAGGGAAGGCGTAATGAAAAAAGAAACAATCTCTGATACACATAAAGCCGAACTCATTTACCTGGATGCCGGGCAATACCTCCGCGATGAAGACCTGGTCGTGAAGATCATTGAAAGGCATATGGAAACGTCGAAAGTGAACCTGAAGAACAGTTCCATCATAATCGCCGGTGGTTATGGGGTAGGGTCAAAAGAGAATTTTAACCTGCTCTATGAACTGGCCCACACGCTCGGTGCTGAAGTCGGCGCATCCCGGGCTGCCGTGGATGCCGGTTTTACGGATAAAGAACGGCAAATTGGTCAAACCGGTATCACCGTTCGCCCCAAGCTGTATATCGCCTGTGGCATTTCCGGACAGATTCAGCATATCGCCGGTATGCAGGATTCGGCCATGGTTATATCCATTAACAATGATGCCAATGCGCCGATCAATAAACTGGCGGACTATGTGATTCAGGGCAACCTGGAAACGATCATTCCTAAAATGATCAAATACTATAAAAAGAATATCAAGTAAAAAGTACCACTTGATTTTATTATTTATAAACCAGTTGACATGGCAAATTATTATACGGATACCGCTGAGCTGAAATTTCACCTCACACATCCCCTGATGCAGAAAATCGTGGCATTGAAAGAACGAAACTATACAGAGCACGAACGATTTGATTATGCACCGGTTGATTTCGAAGATGCAATGGATAGTTATGATAAAGTACTGGAGATCGTAGGGGATATTTGTGCCAATACGGTGGCGCCGCACGCCGAAAGTGTGGATGCTGAAGGGCCGCTGCTGATCGACGGCCATGTGAAATACGCGGCCGGGACCCAGAAGAATCTGGAGGCGATTGTTAAAGCAGGGTTGATGGGTATCACCCTGCCACGTAAGTATGACGGGCTGAATTTCCCGATTGTGCCCTATATCATGGCGGCCGATATGGTATCGAGGGCGGATGCGAGTTTTGTCAATATCTGGGGCCTGCAGGATTGCGCCGAAACCATACATGAATTTGCAGATGAAGAACAACAAGCCCGTTACCTGCCCCGTATTGCAGCGGGGGAGACAGCGGCCATGGACCTTACCGAACCGGATGCCGGAAGTGACCTTCAGGCAGTTCAGTTAAAAGCCACCCTGGTGGATGGCAAATGGTTGCTCAATGGGGTAAAGCGTTTTATTACCAACGGGGATGGCAATATATCCTTAGTGCTGGCCCGGTCCGAAGAAGGGACAGCCGATGGCCGTGGCTTATCCATGTTTATTTATGACCGTGACAGTAATGCGGTTACTGTTCGCCGTATTGAACACAAACTGGGGATCATCGGTTCCCCGACCTGTGAACTGGTGTTTAAAAACGCGCCGGCTGAACTGGTGGGACAACGTAAGTTCGGACTGATCAAATATGTGATGGCACTCATGAACGGGGCCAGATTAGGTATCGCCGCCCAGTCTGTGGGTATTGCCGATGCTGCCTGGCGGGAAGCCGTCTCTTATGCCAAAGAGCGGGTGCAGTTTGGAAGCTCCATCAGTAAGTTTCCCGCAGTGTATGAAATGATCTCTAAAATGAAGGCGAAGGTGGATGCGATCCGTTCACTGCTGTATGAGACAGCCCGGTTTGTGGATGTGTATAAAGCCTATGAGCATATTTCCAAAGAAAGAAGCCTGACACCGGAAGAGCGGACGGAGCTTAAAGCCTATCAGAAACTGGCGGATATATTTACCCCGATGTCAAAAGGTCTTTCTTCCGAAGTCTGCAACCAGGTCGCTTATGATGCGTTGCAGATTCATGGCGGTTCAGGCTTTATGAAAGATTATCCGATCGAACGGATTTACCGGGATGCACGCATTACAAGTATTTATGAAGGCACCACGCAATTGCAGGTGGTGGCTGCTGTAAGGGGGGTAACCATGGGCGGATACCTGGCACAGATGAAAGCGTATGAAGTGATGGACGTAAAACCGGAATTGCTTGGCTACCGCAATTATATCAGCGAAATGACCAGTGAATATGAAGAAGCAGTTAAGATGGTAATGGAACCCGCTAATAATGAATATACCGATTTTCATGCGCGACGCCTGGTGGAAATGGCCGGGAATATCATGATGTCGCACTTGCTTGTACTCGATACCAACCGGGATCATCAATATTGGAAATCATTGGATATTTTCCTGAAAATTGCCCGTGGTGAAAACCGGGGAAAAATGGAGTTTATCAAGATTACCAATCCGGCTGACCTGGGTAAGTATAAAATAGACGGGTAGGAACGGGCATAAAAAAACCCCTCAGAAAGGGGTTCTATACTTTTACGGTTGGGTTAATACTCGTCCTCATTGAAGAGGAAGTCATCCTGCGTTGGATAATCAGGCCAGATATCCTCGATGGTTTCATAAACATCGCCTTCATCTTCCAGTTCCTGCAGGTTCTCCACCACTTCGATGGGTGCACCGGAACGGATAGAATAGTCAATCAGCTCATCTTTGGTAGCCGGCCAGGGTGCATGTTCAAGGTACGAGGCTAATTCAAGTGTCCAGAACATCTTCTCAGGATTTATTTTGTTTAAAGCTTCCTTTTTCAGGAAGAATAAGGGCTCCGGCTTGCACGGCAAAACCCCTTAATTTTCCGCAAATGTAGTTGTATTAATGAATTTTCCAAATCCTTAATTGTACACGGTTTTCAAAGGTTTTCTTAAAACCGGGGGAAAGACGGAGAACCTGTTTTTTTCCGGCTCCCGTTATTTGCGATATTTGAAGAATGATTAGCGGAAAAAACATATATAAACGGTATGGAACCGTCGAAGTGCTGAGAGGGGTGGATGTGGAAATCAGCCGGGGAGAAGTGGTGTCAATCGTGGGGCCTTCTGGTTCCGGTAAAAGCACTTTGTTGCATATTCTGGGCACGCTCGACTCCGCAGACAGCGGGGAAGTGAGAATGAACCAGGTCCTGCTCCAAAGTCTGTCAGGCAAAAAAATGGCGGCTTTCCGCAATAAACATATCGGGTTCGTATTCCAGTTTCATCACCTCCTGCCTGAATTTTCAGCCCTGGAGAATGTCTGCATTCCGGGTTGGCTATCGGGCCGGGGTAAGGCTGTGGTGAAACAGGAGGCTGAAAAACTGCTCAATATGCTGGGTTTGGCTAACCGGATGGAAAACAAGCCCAACCAGTTGTCGGGTGGAGAACAACAGCGGGTGGCTGTCGCCCGGGCCCTGATCAATAAACCGGATATTATTTTTGCCGATGAACCCACCGGTAACCT
>CAUJFR010000112.1 GCA_963169885.1 Bacteroidota bacterium | reverse complement strand
CCTCCCAATCATATTCCAGGAGTCCAGTCCGTCACTTCCTTTGATATCACCCCCGTTGAGCCAGATGATATTACTGAATTTTTTATACCGGTTGGCCAGGAAGGTCGCGTAAATCCTCGCCTGCTCCGGATTCACTTTCTTGATATTGCCACCCCATACAGGTACCAGGGCCATATAAATCCCTCTTTTTTCAGCTTCCCGGATGATATAATCCACATGATCCCAGAATCCATATTTCAAATCATCCACTATATGTTCATCATTCAACACCGGTTTTGATACATCTTTATTATGAATGGATGAGTCGCCATAAATATTTACTGCGTCATTCACATCATGAACGACCATGACCTGAATTACATTATAGCCTTTACGCTGACGATCATCCAGGTAGAGTACGGCCTCTTCCCGGGTGCATTTTTTAAATAATAACCAGCCGGTATCCCCCAGCCAGAAAAAAGGTTTCCCATCGGCAGTCTGGAAAAACCGTTTATTGGCTGAAACTTTCAATTGCTTCAGTTGCGCCTCTCCCTGCTGCAGACAGCAAACGGCGATCAATAATGTTAATAGTATTCGCTTCATGATCCGGTTCTAATCAATTATCTGGCTCACCCTTTACCGTAATTCCAGTTTACGGGTTACCATATTATATATAATGCTTTTCTTTCCGTCGCTCAGTATATATTCAGTTTCGGTGGCGGCTTTCACCGGTTTCATTCCGGCAGCGGCTTTCAGTATTTCTTTATCCGTTGCTGATGGCAATACGGCCATACTGCCTCCGGCCATAAAGGCGGCGATTCCGAATTCAGGATAACTATCCCCGCTATAGATGACAGCTTTACCCGGATACTTATCCCGGTATTCCTTTACCGCCCGGTACACCTGTTCAAAACTGGTCTTCCGCGGTTTCAGTAAACGGGCATGTTGTCTTGGTGCCAGGCTTACTCCACCCGGAGGTGCATACATCGATCCATCGGCCTGGTAATGCCAGTAACGGATATCAATAATATCAATGAGTGCCGCATAGGCCGGCAATTGTAAAATGGAATCCTGCACGTCCTTGGTCACACTAAGTCCGATCAATGGTTTTTTCCCGGTTTCTTTTTTCCAGTCCCGAATAACGTCCAGCCAGAATTTTACAAAATGAACGGGGCCTGTGAACTCTTCTCCAATCAGCTGGATTACACTGTTGTTGTCTTTAAAATTATTGAGACATTGGCGGATATACTTCCGGTGCAGTTCACGACGAATGGGGTTACTGATATCATAGAACTGATCCGCATAGAAAATGCGTTTATCTCCGGCATAGTTCACCGGCTCATTAAATCCGGTATTATTAATATTGTTCGCCGTCCGCCAGGGGAAATCCGCATAATGGGCCCCCGCTTCAATGATATTATGCTGGAAATAATTCTGATGCACCAGCACCAGTCCCTGCTGATCGGCCATATCGGCAAACAGCTTCAGCCGGCTCCAGTAAAAAAGATTGTACTTCGTGAGATCATATTTACTCAACCCGTCCCAGGCGGTTTCTTTTCCGCTGCGGGCAAAAGGTTGTTCATAAAATGGCGGCCAAACTTCCCCATCCATCCGGCGTACCCGCTGGTGATCATCGCGGCGACGATCGTACCAGAGACCATAGTTATGTTCCATGGCCACAGTATGGGAGGAAAGCATTTCACTGACCACTTCATCGATATTATCCGTTAATCCCTTGCCGGCTCTTCCGGGTACAAAACGGGTCAGATGTGCTTTGGCCTGCTGCAGATCTTTTCCCTGAACCCCGCCACTCGACCATTGTACGCCCTGTCGTTTACCTGTGACAAGTTCATCTCCCCGTTGTAATAATCCATTCTTAACTATCATTACCGGTGACTTTGCCACAGCTTTCGGAACCAGTACTGTAACAGGCTCCTTGGTTTTTGCACCATCCGCATCGGTCGGAATTTTATTTCGGGTCGCTGCCTGGACAATCCAGTCTTTGAGTTGCATCCTGGGCTTTACCGCTTCCCGGGTCAGTTCGAGCGCCGTTTCCACCGATGGACTGCTGCTGGCTTCTGTGGAAAGGGGCATTAGCTGAGCCTGTGCCGAAACATTTTTTTGTACCCGCTCACTCAGTTGTGCATAAAACAAACTGCGGGGATTGACACTGTTATTCGATTCATTCCAGTAGCCGTCACCGGCAAACTGACTCCAGCTGCCAAAGGCCCAGTTCTGGGCCGTGGGTGGTTTGTAACAATCAATCCTTGCGGCAGTACAGTTCCAGAACACACTATTGGCAGCCGCCCAGCCGGTGCCGTTATTATCCTGTCCGCGGTTACCAAACCGAAGGGCATTGCCATCCACATTCACCACATCAAATAATACACCGGAAGCCCAGCTATCAATCGCGCCGCTGAAACTATACGGTTGTATGGATTCGCATTGTACAAAAGCATTGGGACCTGGCGCACAGTAGCCGGTACCAAAATCGTGATACCCGTTTTCTGCATAGCAACGTTGAAATAAGGTTTGTTGTCCGGCGGTAAAAAAAGTATACCGCCGTTGCCCGCCAATTTCGGATATGGGTGACTGTGAAATACAATCCTCTACCGTAATCCGTTTAGATGTTTCCAATACACTTACGGCCGATCCGGCAAAATACCGGAAGTTGATCTGGCGCACCCAGCAATCCTCCGCATTCTCCACATTGATCGCATTCCAGCGATGGTCTTCATCTTTGGGATTATTCTTATCATATACTGAAACAAGCGAGAGGTTTTCCACGCCGCTGTTCCTGATCCGTCCCGATGGATGAATAAAATACAAACGGGCACCTCCATAGGCCGAATCCAGTGCTGTGGTTAAAGGGGCATCAAGTGTGATCTCAGTACCATTCTCTGCAACTATCCGACGGTCGAAATAGATTGCCTGATCACCCGGCTTCCAGCCCAATGCCGTAA
>CAUJFR010000111.1 GCA_963169885.1 Bacteroidota bacterium | reverse complement strand
TAATAAATAGTGTAAACTGCTTTAGCATCTGGATTTACCCTGCTTCGGCAAGCTCAGCATGACAATCTCTTGTCACCCTGAGCTTGCCGAAGGGTGAGTCAGAAAAAAAAGCAGTTTATTTTTTAATCCTTTCTTATCAATGTTTAAACATTGAAATAAATAAAATTTCCTATCTTTATCAAGTAAATGAAAAGAAAGGATTTTTTATATACAGTCACAGGAGGACTGATCACCATGACCGCCTTATCCGGTTTAAAGCGTTTTACAGATGAATTACCATCCGATGATACCCTGATGCCCGTATTATTTATCGGGCATGGTTCGCCCATGAATGGAATCGAAAACAATATATTCAGTCAGCAATGGGCGAAGACCGCTAATGAAATAATGAAGCCCAAAGCGATTCTCGTGATTTCGGCTCACTGGCTCACCAATGGCACATTTGTTACGGCCATGGACAATCCGAAGACCATTCATGATTTCGGTGGATTCCCGGATGAATTGTTTGCCGTGCAATATCCGGCGCCGGGTGATCCGATATTGGCGCAGGAAACTCGGGACCTGATTCAATCGACCAACGTGGGACTGAATCATGACTGGGGACTGGATCACGGGGCCTGGACGGTGGTACGGAGAATGTATCCTGATGCTTCAATCCCGGTCTTACAATTAAGTATTGATTATAGTAAACCCGCCGCCTACCACTACGAGCTCGCTAAAGAGTTGGCTGCCCTGCGTAAAAAGGGGGTGTTGATTATCGGCAGCGGAAATATGGTGCACAATCTCCGGATGATTGCCTGGGATAAAATGGAAGTCCCCAATTTTGGTTTTGACTGGGCCATTGAAATGCATGAACTGTTCAAACAGAAAATAACGGCCGGAGATCATACCGCGCTTATCAATTATGAAAGCCTGAGTAAGTCGGCCCGTCTTGCGATCCCCACACCGGATCACTATTTTCCGCTGTTGTATATTCTCGGGCTGCAGGAGAAAAACGAAGCGCCTGTATTTTTTAATGATCAGCTGGTGGCCGGATCACTCAATATGACATCCGTGAAGTTTGGTTAGTTCAGCTTAAACCGGTGATGATACCGTTTTCGTCGATGTCAATGCCTTCAGCTGCCGGGATCACCGGAAGACCTGGCATCCGCATCATTTCTCCCAAAATCGGGATAACAAATCCGGCACCGGCGGCAAATTCAAATTCACGGACAGTAACCATAAAGTTTTCCGGTCTTCCCGTCTTGCGTTCATCATCTGATAAACTCTTGGGTGTTTTGGCCATACAGACCGGCATCTGGTCAAAGCCCAGTTCCTTTAAGTGTTTGAGTTGCGATTTGGCTTTCACGGCATATTCCACCCCGTCGGCTCCGTAAACTTTTGTGGCAATGAGATAAATTTTCTCTTCAATAGGTAGCGTCCGTTCATATAAAGGCCTGAAATCACTTTCATCTTTCTGGATCAGTTCGTCTACCGCACAAGCCAGTTCCGTCATACCCTTTCCTCCATCGGTGAATCCGGTGCAACTGATGGCTTCGGTTTCATACCGGTTGCAAAAGTGTTTGATCACGGTGATCTCTTCTTCGGTATCGCCCGGAAACAGGTTGATGGCCACTACGGCTTTCATGCCAAAGAGTTTCATGTTTTCCAGGTGCTTTCCCAGGTTGCCGAGGCCTTTTTCCACCCGGGTTACTGAAGGCGTGCCGAGTTCATCTTTCTTTGCCCCACCATGGTGACGCAGGGCTCTTACAGTAGCCACCACTACCACGGCTTTAGGCCGGAGATTCGCGTTTACACATTTGATATCAAAGAACTTTTCTGCGCCCAGGTCAGCAGCAAATCCCGCTTCCGTAACCACATATTCGCAAAGGGATAATCCCATTTTTGTGGCCAAAATAGAATTGGTACCCTGTGCAATACTGGCAAAGGGACCTCCATGTAGTAAGGCAGGATTGCCTTCCAGGGTTTGAACCAGGTTGGGTTTTATGGCATCTTTCAAAAGAATGGCCATGGCACCCACCGCATTCAGATCACGGGCATATACCGGTTCTCCCGCGAAAGTGCTGCCGATATAAATATTGCCCAGCCTTTTTTTCAGGTCTTCCATACCGGTACACATACAGAGGATGGCCATGATCTCAGAGGCCGGAGTGATATTAAATCCGTCTTCCCGGGTAATGCCATTGGCTGTGCCACCCAGGCCGATGACGATATGCCGGAGTGCCCGGTCATTCATATCCATAACCCTTTTCCAGACAATGGTGCGGGGATCAATCTGTAAACTTCTTTTTTTATTCTGCAGGTTATGGTCAATGAGTGCAGACAACAGGTTATTGGCTTTTTCTATAGCAGAAAAATCACCGGTGAAATGCAGGTTGATATCTTCCATCGGAATGATCTGTGAATAACCACCTCCGGTGGCACCTCCTTTTAGTCCGAAAACCGGTCCAAGGGAAGGTTCCCGTAAAACCGCGATCGCTTTTTTCCCAATGGCGTTTAAACCATCCGTTAATCCAACAGAGATGGTGGTCTTCCCTTCTCCGGCCGGAGTAGGCGTGATCGCTGTTACCAGTACGAGGTGGTGCTGTCGGATTTTTTCTTCATCGATCAGTTTGAGTGGTAGTTTGGCTTTGTGTTTTCCATAGTACTCAAGATCATTATTATTGATGCCGGTGGCAGCAGCAATGTCTTTGATATGGCGGATAGGCGCCGATTGGGAAATGGCAATATCTGTTAGCATAGCAGGCAATCGTTAAGTAACTGCAACTTAACTTCCTGCTTTTTACGGGTACATGACAATGCTCAGCCCGGGAATTGATAATCAGTTCCTGACTCAGTAAAACGTCAACGAGAGGCTGCCTGTCAGATGAAATTGGTTGCAGGTTATGTCTTTAGCTGATGGGCTGCACTGGTATACCTAATCAAAGTCATAATTCAGGTTGAGTAATAGTTGTACCTTTTACTGAACTAAAACCATCATTTATGAAGCACTACCACATTATTTCAAGGATTGCGATTTATATTCTGGCAATCATCTTGTTTGTTTTCGGAGTCTTCCATTTTATGTATCCAAGGGATCTGTTGGTTTATGTGCCGGATTTTCTCCCGCTTGGAATTAAATGGGCCTATATTGTAGGCGGCGCCTTTATTCTGGTTGCCATCTCTTATTTTTCCAATCAG
Source organism: Bacteroidota bacterium (assembly GCA_963169885.1). Taxonomy (GTDB): domain Bacteria; phylum Bacteroidota; class Bacteroidia; order Chitinophagales; family Chitinophagaceae; genus JJ008. Next base: position 2,880 of record CAUJFR010000111.1, on the reverse strand, counting down.
TATGTAAAATTTTCCAGCTACCTGCTGTTTATCTTACTTGTAGTGTTTATCCTGACCATTCACCTGCCGAATTACCAGCATGCCGGAGATGCAGAAATGCGTCAGCTGGCTCTCATCAATATATTAAAAGACACGGCCATTGCCGCTTTTGCCCTTCATATTGGTGCGAGTGCCTGGCACCAGCATTTTCAGATGGAGAATAACGATTAAAGAGTAAAGATCATCCTCCAACCCGTTTTAACAGGGATTGTACACGCCGTGTATCATCCCTGTTTGTTTTATAGTCTATATTTATGCAATGAAAAGGATCCGACCGGATGTTGATATAATAATGGACCTGCTGGAAGCGGTAGCTCAGGCCCGGCCAGCTGATGCCTTTATTAAAAGCCTGCATATTCAATACCAGGAAAGGGGCGGACTGAGTAAAAAACAATTGCAGGGTTTATACGGAAAAGCGGCTAAGATTGCGGGGATACCTCCAGGCAAACTGGCCACCCTTGAAGCGATTATCCTGAAAAGACCAACCCGGGATAAATCAGCCTTACCCGGTGCCACACCTGACTATAAGCCTGATGAAGAAGTTGGAAAAAAAATCAGTGCCATCCTGGAAAAATTTCCGGAACACAAACGGGTACTTTTCTTTAAATCCAGGTTTGATAATGACGAATCACTCAGTCAGACCGAACTGGCCGAACTGCTCCGGTTCGGGAAATTACTGGGGATCAAATCCTGAGTCATTGAGTTCGTTTCCTAATTTTTGGGAGGGGCAAATTCCCGTAAATCAGTCTGGGCAAAAACTGACCCGGTTTCGATTTAAAGCTGCTGAAGCCGTATTTATCCGTTACGGGCAGAAAAACCGTCAAATATGGGCCAACTCCCGCCCGGCAACTAATTCCAGATAAATGCAGATCAACCGGTTACATTTGGTGCTTCAAAGGTTACCTAGCAGATTAATTTGATTATTTTACCTGGCGGCCAGGCAACCTGGACAACCCCTGTTTCGATATGGAAACGAAACACTACACACACTTGTTAACGGCGGATGAACTAACTTACCATGTTGAGGCCTGTGGCCGCAACAACCGGGAGAGCCAGAAAATTCTGTACAGCTCTTTCTATGGCTATGCCATGGCTATATGCGACCGTTATGTAAAGAACCAGGACGACGCGGTGGAGATTCTGAATGACGGGTTTTTAAAGATTTTCCGGGAAATTCATCATTATAAACCGGCTTATGCGGATGTAATCAGTTCATTTAAAGGTTGGTTACGTAAAATCATGATTTTTACCGCCATAGATCATTTCAGAAAGCACCAGAAGCACCAGATGGTCACTTCGCTGGACAATATGGTTTACCATATGCCAACCGTGAATGAAGAGGCGATTGGGAAACTGACGTATGACGAAATCATCCGGGCCGTACAGGATCTGAGTCCGGGTTACAGGACTGTCTTTAATCTTTTTATTATTGAAGGATTAAGTCATGAGGAGATTTCGAATCACCTGGGCATATCGACCGGGACGTCGAAATCCAATCTGTCGAAAGCAAGGAGACAGTTGCAGCAAATTCTATTTAAAAAAAACGAAATTTCAATAGCTAAGAATGCAGTTTGAGGAATTTGATAAAAAAATAAAGGAAGCGGCGGAGAATCACCACCCGGCTTATGATGAACAGGCCTGGACAAAGATGAACCAGTTGCTGGATAAACATATGCCCGAAAAGGAAGAACGGCGCAGAAGGTTTGCCTGGCTCTTCTTTTTGCTTTTCCTGGTTGGTGGAGCCGGCGTTTTTTATGCAGTCCAGTCGCTGGTTTCCCCTAAATCCATCAGTCAGGAATCATCATTACCCCAGAACAGGTCTTCAGAGAAAGCAACCGGAAACCCTGATTTAAGCAGCAAGGTTTCGGAGACGGGCAAAATGAATCAAACAGGAAATTCGACCATCAGCACTAAAGAGCCAGTTGGTTCAACGGGTGATCCGGCTAACATACAATCCGAGAAGAGAAATGAACTCACTTCGGTGAAAGAAAACAGGATGCAGGAGAAAAGGGCCAATTCGTTATCCACATTCCCTGGTACAGGTAATAATTCTATAAACAGGAATTCATCAAATAATACAATGAATACTCCTGTTACTACTTCGTTTCAATCGGGCATAGCTAAAAAGAAAAAGAAAGTTCCGGAAGTGGCAACGTCGGCAGTAGTTAAAGTAAGTCCGGATAAAACCCCGGCATCTCCGCTGGAATCTCAGATAAGCAATCCGGTTACAGATAAAACAACTGCAGTCCCGGATCCGATGGCGCAGACCAGCTCCGCTGTGCCACCGGCTGATCCTGCGCTTGCCAATCAAAACGCAATTCAGCAACATAAGGATACGGCTGTTGTGAAAGTAGCTGTGCCTCTGGAAGAAAATCCGGTGGTTGTTCAAAAAAAGCAATCTTCCAAAAAGCCAAGCCGCTTTATCCTGACGCTCAGTGCAGGTCCGGATGCAAGTTTTACGAAAAATGGAAACCTCGGCCCGATTATTCCGGTAACGGGTGTGGGGATCGGCTATATTTACCGGGAACGGTTATCCATCAGGGCGGGTTTTTATAATGCGGCGAAAGTTTATACGGCTAATCCCGACGCTTATAAGGCGCCTGCTAATTTCTATACCTATTATCCCTACCTGGTAAAAGTGGATGCTGATTGCCGCGTGTATGAAATACCGGTGTCAATAGGCTATCATTTTGGCACCCGCAAAAATCATAGCTGGTTTGTATCGGGTACACTTTCGTCTTACCTGATGAAGCGGGAAACGTATAATTATTCGTACAAGACTTCTGCCTGGGGTACAGTTCAGCAGCGGGAGTGGACTTTAAATAACCAGAATCAGCATTT
>CAUJFR010000110.1 GCA_963169885.1 Bacteroidota bacterium | reverse complement strand
CCTGTTGTACAGTTCACGCTGGGCTGATGCCTCATTTTTCAAACAACCTTGTAAAATGGCTTCCTCGGTCATAACTACCCTTTGGTTGCCTGTAAATTAGACATTTTTTTGGAACGGATGCTGCATGGGGAAAGAAAAATGAGGTTAAAATCGGGAAAGTACGGAAGCCGGAAAATCGGGAAGAAGCAGCCCGGAAGATGGAATGGGCTGTAAATGAAGAGCATGTCTGAAAGGGAAAAAAGGGGAAGGTTCAGACTTTTCTGAACCTTCCCCTTTTTTGAGTCTTTCTTCCGGACTTCCGGACTTTTCCGGCTTTCCGGTATTCTCCTTTACAAAGCGGCTCTGACCGAAAGTATAAAGTTTGAACCCGCTGCTACAATACCAGACGAATAGGGTCTGTATCGTTGGTTGGTCATATTTTCCCAACCGGCGGTAATCATCAGATGTGGAGTGAATTGATACGAGGCTTTCAGATTCAGGGTATACCATGCCGGTGCATACGGTTTTCCGGATGCATCTTTGGCATAAATATCCGTTTTGGCCTGCTCACTTGGCGCCAGGTCTGCATTACTGATCTGGCTGTTATACTGGCTGTTCAGTTCCGCAGATATTTTTTTCGTCCGGAATCGAAAAGCGGTACTGCCATAGAATGGCGGTGCATGGCGAAGAGGAACCTGTTCATTTTTTACATCATCCGTTTCTTTGCCGCTGATCCAGTTGGCATGTGATATAATAGAAAAAGATTTTGCAAAAAAGACCTCAGCACTGAGTTGTAAGCCGGTTACCGTTGCCCTGGCTACATTCTGTAATGCTTCCACACGGCTCAGTATATTGTCAAAAAGGATACTGTCCTGCCCGTTGAATGTTGCAGGTCGACGTACAATTGCATTGGACAGTATAGTATGAAATACGCTGAGCTCAACCCGGTATTTTTGAGGCTGATTTACTACCAGGCCCGTTTCAAAATTCCAGGCATATTCGCGGGTAAGTTCCGGATTGGGAACGGTGATATTCCCGGGTGCGCTTTCAAAGAGTTTACCGATGTCATCCACATTGGGCATCCGGAATCCGGTAGAGATATTCCCATTGAGCTGCCATCCTTCTGCAGGCCGGAATACAAGGCCGGCATTACCGGTCATTGCCCCATCGCGGAGTTCGGCCTGCTGATACGGGAACCTGATAAACGTGGTGTCAAATGTGGCATCGAGTGTGTTATAATTGAAACGAAGTCCGGAGGTCAGAGTCAGTTTGTGGTGCAGGTTGATTTTATAACTGCCGTAAATGCCTGTAGTACTCCAGGTACTGCCGTTTGGGTAGCGGCTGACCATCGGGCTGACCACCCCGGTACTGATATTGGTTCTTTCACCCAGGGAGCCCACTTTGTTATGCACGTATTCAAGACCATAAAAAAGCTGGCCTTTTCCAAGTGATTTATTAGCATCGAGGTTGACACTGATGGCATCCACCAATTCCGTCTGCTTATTCCGGTTATTAGTTGACCTGGTTCGGTCGATCCGGCTTTCTTCATAATCCTGATAAGCAACTGTCAGCCGGATATCACTATACAAATCCGTTTTTTTTGTGTGCAGGACATTCAGGGTATGCATATCCCAGATCATGGGCCCATAATACCATTCTGCAAAACGGAGGGCACCGTTCCGGTACTGAATAAGCCGGTCATAACGGGGAGCATCACCCGTTTTCGCATGGGTATAACTGTACATCAGATCCCAGTACTGGCCGGGCTTAAAGCGGACTTTTTGTAAAAGATTCAGTTGATCATACCCGCTGAAGCGTTGAATCCGGGGATCATTGTTTTTTACAATACTGTCCTTGTCATTTATGCGTTCCACATATTCAGGGCGACCGTAACTGTCTTGTCCGCCATTCTTTCCCATTTTCAGGTCATCAAACCGGCTGAATGATACGGAAGTCAGGATGGACCATTTTTTCCAGCCAAGATTCAGGTCGGCATGGCCGGTTTTTTCCTGGTTGGCCGAAGAATATCTCCCCAGCACAGCACCTTTGGCCTGCATTTTATCTGTTTTTGAAAAACGAGGCTCCAGGGTATGAAAATCCATCACGCCGCCAATGGCATCACTACCATATATCAGCGAGCCCGGCCCGAATATCACTTCGGCTGCTTCTGTACTCAGTGGATCGATACTGATGATATTTTGCAGGTTACCGCTCCGGTAAATGGCATTGTTCATGCGAACACCATCGACCACCAGTAATACCCTGTTAGTGGCAAATCCACGAATCATCGGACTACCACCGCCTAACTGGCTTTTCTGAATAAACACGGTACCGCTCTGTCCGAGCAGATCGGCAGAAGTTTGCGGATTGTTTCGCAGAATATCATATTTGCTGACCTTGATAATTTTATTGGGAACCTCGTTCAGTTTTTGCTCCCATTTATTAACCGAAACCACAGCTTCATCCATGGTTTTTTCAATAAGGGTATCTGATTGTGCGAACACCGGTATGCAGGCATACAGGTATACGCAAAACAGAATCACTCTTCTCATAAAGAAAGTTTTACGTAAAAAAAATGAGATTAAACAGTTGGTATACTGTTAGACCTGCGGCGGCGGAGTGCTTACGGAAAGGTAAGCAGTCTGCAAGGAGGAATTACGTAATAAAGGTTGAGGAAGAGCAGGACCTGCCGGCAAAATGCCGGGTTCCTGGGGTTCATGATAAAGTTGTTGCAGGGATTTAAATACCTGCAGAAGGGTTTGATGCCCGGCTTTCTGCTGTTGTGTCCGCTGTTGCTTTCTCAGCAGTTTGGTTTCGGGATCATCATAATGACCGGTAAATGTGTACCACCCGTTTTTTAATGCCGATTTTTTAATATCAAACATCCGTCCGTTTACAAAAATTTCCTTTTTGTCCATCCACTTTACTTCGCTTTCAGGAATGCGCAGTTGTACCAGTGACACGTAAGAAGAA
>CAUJFR010000109.1 GCA_963169885.1 Bacteroidota bacterium | reverse complement strand
TTGCCGGGAGTGGAAAGTGTCCAGCGGGAGAAACTGTTTATACCGGTGAGCGTTACATAGTTGGCCACAATATCACGTGCACTGAATCCCTGCAAGAACCAGTTTACATTGTCTGTACTCTTCCATAATTGCAGGTTGCTTTCTGAAAGGCCGTTCAGTTCCTCATCCCGGTAAAAAAAACGAAGCGTAGCATTGAGCCCTGAATTATTCGCCGGTATAATATCATAATAACGATAAATTGAATTACCTCCGCCGCCACCGTTTGTCTGTGATCGGTGTCCTCTGCGGATAATGGTGCTTCCAAGGTTAGCCGGCGCATTAATAATGGCCCCCAGGTTTCCGGGATTCGCCCCTGCCGGGAAAATTAAATTAGTGGTGATTGAAACAAATCCTCCCCCGGATCCGGTAAAACCTGCACTCACATTTTCGCCGCTGATCGTAGCGGCAGCATCCAGCGTTGTTTCAAATCCATTCAGGTCAATATAGCCATTCACAAAACTGACGTTCTGTGACACATTCATGTGTTGAAATAACCGGACCTGTCCACCAGCTGTTTTATCAACCTGGATTGAATTGAATGTTATCCCCTGAGAACCGCTGATAGCAGCGGCTCCGGCGCCTGTAAATTTCACAACAGGTTCCAGTTGGATTGCCACACTTTCATTATATATACCCACACTATCCAGTACCAGGTAAGTACCCCCGGCAGAACGGATCCGGGTACCGGTCCCAATCCTCAACTGAGCCTGCAAAATTCCCGTTATTGTAACCCAGAAAACAGATAAAAGCAATTTTTTCATTAAAAGTTGTTTCAGCTTTGATTAATAAGAATCTCTTGTTAAGGAATAGAGAATGAATGAAAATTTACTCCTCCGGCGAATCATACTATCGCTAAACCCATTTACATATCTGGAAACATCTGTAAACTTGATACTTGCACGATTTTGTGTCCCCGCACCTGAATTAACATTACTTGTAGATACAACCTGATCCCATGTACCATTACCAATCGGGGTCACTAAGAGAATCATACTGTCTGTGTTATAATCCATATTATTCAACGTGATTTCAAACCACCTGCCTGTGCCATTCCATATTACAGAAAAATTATTACTGCCCGATTTGACTCCAATTGCGTGTGTGGTATTATCCGGTGGAGTCGTCCCACCTTCAGGAAGAAGTGAATCAACAACCCCCCAGGCAATAATTCTTGGTCCGGGTGAAATTGGAGTCCAGGCATTCTGTGTTCCGAATATTCCCGGAAGAATGCTCTGATATCCACGTTGTGTATAAATCATGGGACTCTTCGTATTAACATTAAATACCATCAAACCAACCGGGGGACTACTGATTGAAGTCATCTGATCGTTAGTAAGTGTTGGCAATAACATTCCTTTTGAAGTTGAGTTAAGATGTAATAAGGCATTTGCATTCGGAGTTGAAGTCCCAATGCCCACATTAGCGGCATTGGTATTATAAATATTACTGCCATTGGCCGCCCATACAGAGGTTCCGGTATTACTATCCACCAGGTTGGCCCATGAACTGCCATTATAAAACCAGAAACTGCCTGTAGTAGTATCAAATATCAATAATCCGGTAGCCGGGTTGGAAATAGCGGTCCGCTGGGCGGTAGTCATTCTGGGCACCAGCATCCCCTTATCAGTTGATTTGATATCCAACGCGGCACTCGTGTGTGCAGCAGCTCCATCCGTATTGATGGCCACGCTTTGGGCAACTATCGTTACAAACGGTAAAAAAAGGGCAAAAAGGAGGAATGTCTTTTTCATTTTTCCGGCATTTTTATTTACTGTAAAAATGGAGCGGAAAGTAATGCAAGACAATACCGCAATGATGTGTCACCTGATCAGGGTACAGGAAGGCAGAAACGTAATCATACGAGTTTTTCGTTGATGGCTTTGCTCACCGCTTCAATTTGCGAGCAGACATGAAGTTTGTCGTAAATGCGTTTAATATGCGTCCGGACTGTATCGAGGCTGATATTCAGTTCGATGGCAATCATTTTAAAGCTGTTCCCTCTTGAGAGAAACTGCAGAATTTCCTTTTCTCTCGGCGTGAGCTGATAATCCCTGGCCGGTTCCGCTTTTTGCATGCTGGTGATTACCATACGGGCAATACTAGGACTCATAGGAGCTCCTCCATCCAGTACTTCACGTATGGAATGCATGAGCTTATCTGATATATATTTTTTCAGTAAATATCCATTGGCGCCGGCATACATGGCATCAAAAACATGTGTATTATCATCGAAAACCGTCAGCATGATAATCTGAACAGCCTGGTTAAATGTACGGATTCTCCTGACCGCTTCAATCCCGTTTACGAGGGGCATATCGATATCCATCAGGATCACATCCGGCATCAGCTCTTTAACCTGCATAATAACCCCGGAACAGTCCGGATAACTGGCACATACCTGGTAATCCCCTGTAAGAGAAAGGAGATTGCTAAGGCTCTCCCGCAGATTAATATTGTCTTCGTATATAAGGATTCTGACCGGCATGTTAAATACAACTATGGGCTGCAACTTAATGCAGTTCCCTAAATTAATCTATACCCTAATCATGTGATATTTTTTTTCAACGAAATCACTGTACCAGTACCGGGAATGGACTGGATTGATAGTACAGCCTTTATACCGGCTGCCCGGCTTTGCATATTTTTCAGGCCATTTCCGCTGAAATCAAGACTGGCATCAAACCCCTTCCCGTTGTCAATTACCTGCAAGAGCAGACTATCCTGTCTGTACATTAAACAAATCGTCATTTCCGTTGCGGCACTGTACTTTACCGCATTAGTCACGGCTTCTTTATAGACCAGGTATACATCTTTCCGCTGTTCCGGATTCAGGAATGATTTTTCCAGTTCCCCATCCGTTTCAAAATAATACTGAATCCGGGCCGGCTCAAGCATTTCAGCCGCAAATTCCTTCATCCGGATAAGTAATTGTTCAAGGTTATCATTCACCGGATTGATGGCCCAGACGATATCACTCATGCTTTCCATCATTTTTGCTGAATTGTCTTTAATTTTTTCAAGGTACCCACTCACAGTACTGCCGGCCTCCCCGGTCTCCATTCCCACTTTACTTAGGATATTAATACTCGTAAGGGTTGATCCCATTTCATCGTGAAGATCACGGGCAATCTTTGCCCTTAATTTTTCTTCAGTCAGGTATTTACTGATCCGTTCCGCGCATATCGCCGCGATTTTTTCCAGCATTCTTAAATGTCTTTTCCTGAAAAAATTTCTACTGCCATGTTCCGCATCAATAATGGCATAAACTTTCCCTTCAATTTTAACGGGTACTGTGATCTCAGATAACCTGGACTCGTCGTCCACAATATACCTGCTATCACGTCTCGTATCCCTGATTTTTTCCGCAATACCTGTTGCCGCTACGGCGCCTACAATCCCCTTTCCCAGGGGAATCTCAATCGGATTCAACACTTCTCTCCCGATACCGGGGTTTTTGGGACCAGCGGCCGCTTTCTGTACCAAACAGTTTCTTTCTTCATCCATCTGGTACATTACACAATCTTCAAAGCCTAGAATATCTATGCAATTTCTGGTAGTCACCCAGAAAATATCATCTGCACCCGCAAGTCCATACAATGAAGTGGCAAATGCATTCAGCTGCTCCTGTTCCTTTACTTTTTGCTGCAGTGAGCGAATAATTCGAAAAATTATGTATCCTGCAATCAGAATAACAGGTATAATAAAATAAATGGTCTGCCAGAACCGGGGTTGCACCCTGATTTTCAATATGGCCGGAGCCGTCAGTTGCTTGTTTTCTTTATTCAATACCCGAAGACTGAACCGGTAATTACCAGGAGGCAGGTTCTGATACTCTGCCAACATACGATCTGAAGCATTCATCCAGCTGCTATCATATCCCTCGAGCCTGTATTGTAACTGTATCTGATCACGGCCTCCATAATATAGAGCCGCAAAAAATAACTTCAGCGATCTGATTCCAGAAGGTAATTTCAACATATCACCTGGTTGTATATTCCGCTCTTTCCCATTTATCAGAATCTGGTTTACGAATAACGGGAATCCGGGACCTGCATACGCTGCCTGCGGATAATAAAACAAGAGTCCTCCCGAAACAGCCGTAATCAGTTCATCTTCTCCGCTGCCTGTAGTGAGGGTATGAGGTATCCCTACTTCAGAATCATAAGAACTGAACGAAAAAAACTGACCCGACGTTATATTTTTTTCAGACTGATCGCTGAATGACATAAACGAAATTGCATTCCCGGTCAAAAACCAAATACCATTTTTAACAGGTTGCAAGGATAATACAGCATTGGCCGGTAATCCTTCCCGCATGGAATACCGGGTAAACGCTGCCCCGGATTTACTTTCTTCGATATACCTGAAAACACCTCCTGAATGAGTAGCCACCCATATTCTGCCATAGGCATCCGCACGGATATCATTAATCATATTCAATGAGGACAACTCAGAAAGACCGCTATTTTCACCATAACTGTATAGCTTTTGATCCTTTAAGGAAAACCGGTGCAGATCATGACCAGATGTACCTATCCAGAGTTCATCGTGTATAGTATCAGAAAATAATACATTAGCCACCCGCCGCCGGTAAGGCTGGTTAAATCCCGGCACCTCAGTATATGTCTTTGACTTGCTGTCATAAAATAACAGACCAAACCGAAAGGAGGCAAACCAGTAATTACCCCGGGAATCGCTGGCCATATCTTTATAGCCAACCCATTCTCCCTTATAGGGGCTGGGAAAGAGAATAAATTGTTCCTTTACTCTGTCAAACCGATAGATCTGTAAATCTGTCATCAACCAGATATCCCCTGCTCCATCCTTCCTGATTCGGTTACATCGTCCCAGGAGCTGACCATCTGCTGATTTTGTAAACTTCTGTATGATTTTTTTTTGGCGATTGACCAGAAATACAGCAGCTGGTTCACGTAAACAAACAAAATACCGGTCCAGTTCCGCTTCATATAACAATCCCGTCATCTTATTTCTACCCTGTCGGGGAGAAACATCCTCTAAAGGAAGAAAAGCGGCGGTTAAAATACTGAAATCAAATAAAAAAATACCATTCACTGTTGCCACCCAGCGAATCCCGGTATCATCAATAAATACCCGGTTTACCCCCCCCTCAGGGAGTGTCCCTTCAAGTGGCAGTTTACCCGTCTCACAAATTGCTTTTGCCGCACCTGGAATAATTCTGAGCAAACCGGTTTCTGCCGGTAGCCAGATTTCAGCGGTATCCGGAATGTTAAATTGCCGGGAGGGATAGGAAAGCGGCTCAATCTGAACTTCACTGAATTGATTGTCATTTTCCCGGTAACAAAATAAACGGCCAGGCTGAACTGAAACATAAACTAAACCCCGCTCCTTGTCATAATGAATAGCATGTACATCCGCATTATACCCCCCGCCCAGAACCCGGAATTCTCCAGTCCGTGTATCCAGTTCAACCAGCCCTTTACTTGTCCCAAGATAAAATGTATGATCATCCTTTGCCTTAAAACGTTGAATTGAATTATAATTTCCAGCTCCGGCCAGTTCTGGTGATGCCCGGGCAAACGCCGGCCATTTATAATATCTAAATGTCTTCTTTAGTGGATCGTAAGAAACAAATTCAAAAACATCCACCGCTATCCATAAAAGTCCATTTGCGTCAAACCAGATATCCCAAACCATATTATTGGGGAGACTGTTCTTGTTTTTTTTGAGTGGCGTTTGAATCAATTCCCAACTGTCAGCCCCAGGATCATAAATACAGATACCTGAGGGTGTTGCCACCCATATTTTCCCCTCCTTGTCACCCGTTATTCCCTGAATCACTTCCGAGGTGATGGAGTTACTTTTTCCAGGTCTGAAAATTTTGAACCGGCTTCCATCATAGCGGTTAAGCCCATTACGGGTGCCTATCCAGAGATATCCGGTCTTATCCTTATAAAAACAAGTAACCCGGTCGTCAGATAACCCGTCTTTGGCATTAACCGTACGCCCTTTGAAATAAAGCTGCGCCTTTATTTCACCTGTAAAAAAAGGAAAACAAAGAAAAATCGTGATCAGGAAAAAAAATAAAGCTTGCCTCAGGTTAAAAGAGTTTATAGCACAAAGTAGAAAAAAAAATGCTGCCATACTATACCCTGATCAGGGGAGTCACTGCTTTCGGATAACGTAACAATACCGATATAACCTCCCTTCAAAATCAAAGGGTGTCGTGGCTTTTGTAATATCTTTTACATGGTCCGTATGTATCTTCTCCGTTTCCAGTAAAAACTTCCGGAAATTAGTACTGAAATATAATAGCCCTCCTGGCTTCATGGCAGCGAGACAATCATTGATCAACACTGCATGATCCCGCTGGATATCAAGTATATCTTCCATCCGCTTACTGTTGCTGAAAGTGGGTGGGTCCATGACAACCAGGTCAAAATACCCGGAAGGCAAGGTCTTCAGGTACTGCATCACATCCGCATGTACCGTTTTGTATATTGCCGGATCCGTAAATCCATTCAGTGTCAGGTTGCGCTCGGACCAGTTGAGGTATGTTTTGGATAAATCAACAGTCACCACCTCACTGGCCCCGCCAGCTGCCGCATAAACGGAGAAAGAACCAGTATAGGCAAAGAGGTTCAGTACCTTCTTCCCTTCACACAATCCCCTTACTTGTTGGCGGGTGAGGCGGTGATCGAGGAATAAACCGGTATCCAGATAATCACTCAGGTTCACGATAAATTTCAATCCGTTCTCCTCCACCTGAAATTCATGTTGCACCGCATCATACTTCTGGTATTGCCCTAACCGGCCGGGTTTGCGTTGACGCAGTTTCAGAAAAATATTGGCTTTTTCCACCCCCAGTACCTCTCCGGCTACATCCAGTGTCTGTTCCATCCATCCATCATGCTCCTCTTCCGTCATAGAATGACGGCGCTTGTACTCCGCCACATACAATTTCTCTCCATACAATTCGATACAAAGCGGAAACTCCGGAAGGTCATGATCATAGATCCGGTAACAGGAAATACCCTGCCGCCTGGCCTGCTTGCCCAGGTGACGGTACACTTTGATCAGCCGGTTCCGGAACATGGTAAATTTTTCCTCTTCGGATGTAGTCATACTTATTTTCACGAAATTTATGCTTCAAAG
>CAUJFR010000108.1 GCA_963169885.1 Bacteroidota bacterium | reverse complement strand
TGCAACAGCTTCTACTGCTCCTGCGAGCGGTTATTCCGGCCCGACCTGCGGGAGAAACCCGTCGTGGTGCTGAGCAATAATGATGGCTGCATCGTGTCCCGCACCGATGAGGCCAAAAAACTCGGTGTGGGCATGGCGGCCCCGTATTACCAGAACAAAGAATTAATTGAACGGAATGGTGTCGCTGTATTTTCCAGCAACTATAATCTCTATGGCGATCTCAGTATGCGGGTGATGGATACCCTGCGCGAACTGGTGGGGGAAGAACAGGTGGAGGTCTACTCCGTAGATGAAGCCTTTCTCGATATGGACCGGTTTTCCGGAAATGCTTTACAGGAGGCATCGGTGCATATCAAAGAAACGGTGGAACAGTGGACAGGTATTGCGGTTTCTGTAGGGGTAGGACCCAGCAAGGTCTTATCCAAAGTAGCGAACCGCCTGTCGAAAAAAGATAAACAGGGTACCAAGGGTGTACTGGTGCTGGATACGGAGGAGAAAATAAAAGAGGCGCTTGAACGCACCGCCGTGGATGATCTCTGGGGTGTGGGCCGGCAGTATGCAATCAAACTCCATCACCTGGGCATTGACAATGGCTGGCAACTGCGCAATATGCCCGAAGACTGGGCCCGGAAAAATATGGGCGGCGTGGTAGGTGTACGCATGATCAGGGAACTGAATGGCCATAGCTGTATCCCGATGAAAGATCCGCTGGAAACCAAAAAAATGATTGCCACCACGCGGATGTTTGGTAAGCCCGTATATGAACTGAGTGATATCAAAGAAGCCATTGCCACCTATGTGGCGAGGGCGGCAGAAAAACTGCGCCGGCAATTCAGTGCGGCCACGACGATCCAGGTATTCCTGGTGACCAATGGTACCCGCAACGGCAAGTACGAATACAATCCGCAATCCCGTTACCAGTACAGCACCCTGCCCGAAGCCACCTCCGATACCTCCACGCTGATGCGGCATGCCTTACCACTGGCGGAGAAACTTTATCAGCCCGGATTCAAATACCTCAAAGGCGGGGTAATACTCAGCGGACTGGTACCGGCCAAAGCCATCCAGGCCAATCTCTTTCTTGATGATCACCTGCAGCATAACAAAAGTCTGCTGGAGGCCGTGGACAATATCAATTTCAGTCACCGCGATGATGTGGTGAAGTACGTGGCCTCCGGCCTGAAACGCAACTGGAAAATGCGGCAGGAACTGCGGAGTAAACGCTATACCACCCGATGGGATGAACTTTATAAAATCAGTTAATATGTATAACCCGTATACGTTATTAAACCCCGTGCTGCTGAAAGCACTATTACAACAACCGATGTATTTTGTGCGGCAGCATTATCCGAGAGGCGTGCAGTTTCCTGATGAAAGTACGGTGCCCCTCCTGCTCTCCCATTATTCGCAACATGAAACCGACCATGAGCGGTCGGAACGACATATCCGTTTGCTATGGAAGGATCCCTACCGTTTTATCTATGACAGCGAAATACCCGAACACCGCGAAAAACTGATCACCGCGGCCGGCCAGCCCGAAGGTTTCCGGATCTATATCAACCTGATGGCGAAGAAATGGAAGGCCAGCGACGGATTGAAAATGAAAGTCAGTCGTTACCTGTCCGCCAAACTCCCCTGGTGGCATTATTCCCCGGCCGATAAACTGCATGTGACGCTGAAGGAACGGTACGGGGAACTCTTTATCGCCCTGTTGTGGCGGGGACAACAAACTGAAGTACTTTTGGCTGAAATCGAAAACTTTTCGCCATGTGTTACGACATGAGTTTTTTCAGCAATATCAAACTGATCAGCGATTACCTGAATATCACCGGGGGGCAGGACATTTCTTTCGAACCTACTTATCATAAAGTAGCGCAGTCTTTTTGTCCCTGGCCCGTAGCCGTAAATGAAGATGGACTGAAAATAAAAATCTTTGACTGGGGCGTGATCGCCGATTATATGAATACCCCGGAAAAGATCCGCGAATACCGGACCAGTATGGCCAATGCCCGCAGTGAAAAAATACTGGATGATACACGTTCCGTCTGGCACCGGCTCCGCCAGCAACGTTGTCTGGTTTTCAGTACCGGTTTTTTTGAACACCGTGATACCGGCGGCAAGAAAAAACTCCCGTATTTTATTAAAGTAAAAGGACAGGAAATCTTTGCCTTTGCGGGCTTATACAATTATTCCCCGATCCCTGATCCGGAAACCGGTGAACTCACAGGTACCTTTGCGGTCATCACCCGGCCGGCCAATCCGCTGATGGCTAAGATTCATAATGGCGGACCGAACAGTCAGCGCATGCCCCTGCTGCTGACACATGAAAAAGGACTGGACTGGCTCCGTCCTGATTTAACGGATGCGGCGTTAAAAGAAATCATCCAGTATGAATTCCCGGACAGAGAAATGGAAGCCTGGCCGGTAAATACGATCCGTACCCGGAAAGAAGATACAGCTCAAGTGATCGCACCGCTCGATGCCACGCTGTTTCCCGCGCTTTGAATCATATTGAACCGATTGTTTGTATCTTTCAAAAAAACAAACGATGCGGCTACTCACCTTACTGCTTTGCTGCAGTGCCCAGCTGGTTTTTGCCCAGCAGCGGCCGAATATCATTTACATCATGAGTGATGATCATGATGCCGATGCCATCAGTGCCTATAACAAACAGTTTATCTCCACGCCGAATATAGACAGGCTCGCAAAAGAAGGGATGCTCTTTAAACGAAACTTCGTGAACAATTCGATCTGCGGTCCAGTCCGCGCCACGCTGATCACCGGGCAACATTCCCATAAAAACGGCATGAAAGACAACCGCACCCGTTTTGATTCATCCAAAATGACGATGCCGAAGGTCTTCCAGGCAAACGGCTATCAGACCGCTATTGTCGGTAAATGGCATCTGCATTCTTATCCCACCGGATTTGATTTCTGGAAGATCCTGCCCGGACAAGGCTTGTATGTGGAACCACGTTTTATTTCCATGAAAGGAGATACGTCTACTTATCATGGCTATGCAACAGATGTGATCACCAATGAAGCGATCAACTGGATGGAACAGCGAGATACAAACAAACCCTTTGTACTGCATATTCATCATAAAGCCCCGCACCGGTATTTTCTCGCGCCGTTGAAATATATCGAAGAATATCATCGTAAAACATTTCCCGAGCCGCCCACCCTGTACAACGATACCGCAGGACATGGCACGGCCTGGCGGGTGCAGACCATGAGTATACTGCACGACATGAAACTCAGCAGTGATTTAAAAGTAGATCCGGCCTTTTTGATGGACCTTCCTGAATATAAACCGGATGAGAAAGAGATCACCTACTACAAGGCCATTATGAACCGTATTCCGGAACCAGACCGGAGCCGTATTAAAAAAATATATGAAGAACGGGGACTTCTCCTCCGGGAGAAAAGACCTTCCGGAAAAGAATTATTAAAATATAAATACCAGTGGTATATGCAGGACTACCTGGCCTGTGTGGCATCGGTGGATGAAAACGTGGGACGTGTACTGGATTATCTTGATCAGCACCAGTTGACAAATAACACGATGGTCCTGTATACCGGTGACCAGGGCATGTACCTGGGCGAGAACGGCTGGTTTGATAAACGCTGGATGTACGAGGTATCGATGCAGGCCCCCTTACTGATCCGCTGGCCGGGAAAGATCAGGGCAGGATCGGTCAATAACAGCATGACACAGGCCATCGATTATGCGCCAACCATGCTGGGTGCAGCCGGTATTGAAACACCCTCATTCATGCAGGGCATCAACCTGGTACCGCTGCTGACCGGTAAACAAAAAGCATTGCCCCGGAAAAGTCTTTACTATCATTACTATGAAGACAAAGCGGATCATACGGTATTGCAACACCTCGGCATCCGTGGCGAGCGGTATAAACTGATTTATTTTTATACCGTAAATGAGTGGGAACTGTATGACCTGAAAAAAGACCCGCAGGAACAAACGAACCTGATCCGTTCGGCAGTTCACCGGAAGATCCTTTTACAACTTAAGACCGATCTGCTGAAACTGCGTGACCAGTATGACGACCATGAACCGGCAGGTGAACTTAACTGAGCAACATGGATAAACTTTTGTTTGGCGTTGATGTGCTACTGAAGCAGGTTGAAAAATGGACTGGTAAAAAACTGGCCCTGGTGACCAATAATGCAGCCAGCACTTCAGAAGGGACGCTTAGCCGGGTGGCTTTACAGCAAGCCGGATTTAACCTGGTTCTTTTATTTTCTCCTGAGCATGGTCTGACGGCTAAAGGAGCAGACGGAGCTGCGCAGGCTGACGGAACTGATATAGCTACAGGACTACCCGTTATCAGTTTATATGGTGATCATTTCCGTCCATCTGTCGAAGAGTTGTCCGGTACAGATCTTGTCTTGTTTGACATCCCGGATGCCGGTTGCCGGTTCTATACTTATCTGTGGACACTGACGCATGTGATGGAGGCCTGTGAAGCCGCCGGTAAAAAGCTGATCGTATTGGACCGGCCCAATCCATTAAGCGGTGATTTGAAGAAGACCGAGGGACCGATGCTCGATGAAAAAAATTGTGCGTCCTTTATCGGCCGCTGGAATATACCCGTTCGACATAGTTGTACATTGGGTGAGCTGGCCTTGTATTTCAAAACCACCCGGATGCCGGCGCTTGATCTTGAAATAATCAGGGTGCAGCACTGGGACCGGCAGCAATCGGTTGACCAATCAGGCTGGTTATTTGTTCCCACTTCCCCGGCTATCCGGGATATGGAGACCATTGCCCTTTACCCGGCCACCTGCTTTCTTGAAGGTATCAATGTAAATGAGGGCCGTGGCACTCAGGATGATTTTAAAATTTGCGGAGCTCCATGGATAGATGCGGTGAAACTGATGGAGCTGTTTAATGAGCAAGGCGTTGATGGAATTACGGCCACAGCAATTTCTTATACCCCCGAATGGGGACTTTACGCCGGTGAGCGTTGCAATGGCATACGGTTCACCATTACAGATGAAGCCTTATTTCGTCCGGTTCATACCGGACTGGGTTTATTACAGGTATTAAAAAAATTATACCCGGCTGAACTGAAAGAGCGGCTATATGTAACCGTTGCCAACCCAACCGGAACAGGTCACCTGGTCCGGCTCACGGGTGTTAAGGATGCTTTTCAAAAAATTGAAAGCGGGGAGCTGCTCATTGCTGCAGCGGACATTGCCCATTGGGAAGAACGAATAAAGCCCTTTCTGCTTTACTGATATTTTTTCATGAGGTCATAGAGGATTTTCCGGTCTGCCTCCTGTATGGACTTTGTGGTATC
>CAUJFR010000107.1 GCA_963169885.1 Bacteroidota bacterium | reverse complement strand
GTATTTTATGTTACCCAGGGTTATGCCGTACTGAACAATGCCGAAATGCCCATAGTCGCTACCGGCAAAGACAGCAAGCCCAATGATAATTTCATTGAGCAGCTCAGCATGAATGCCGAAGCTGCTATCAATACCCTTGATTCTATGGGCGTAGGTGACCGGAATAAAATGGCGGTAGGCGGTCATAGTTACGGCGCTTTCATGACGGCCAACCTGCTGGCTCATACCAAACTCTTCAAAGCCGGTATTGCCCGGAGCGGTGCTTATAACCGTTCACTAACGCCCTTTGGTTTTCAGAATGAGGACCGCACCTACTGGCAGGCTACTGATCTGTATAATAAAATGAGTCCCTTCAACTATGCCGATCAGATCAAGACCCCTCTTCTGCTGATCCATGGAGAAATGGATAATAATACCGGCACTTTCCCCATACAGAGTGAAAGAATGTATAACGCGGTAAAAGGCCATGGCGGCACGGCCCGTTTTGTG
This sequence comes from Bacteroidota bacterium, assembly GCA_963169885.1. Taxonomy (GTDB): domain Bacteria; phylum Bacteroidota; class Bacteroidia; order Chitinophagales; family Chitinophagaceae; genus JJ008. Next base: position 2,440 of record CAUJFR010000107.1, on the reverse strand, counting down.
AGTCTCCCCTACGAATCACATGGCTATGCCGGCAAGGAAAACCTGCTGCATGTGCTGGCGGAACAGTTTGAGTGGATGGAGAAATATGTGAAGGGAAATGAGACTAAACCTACGGGAGGAAAAGAGGAGAAGAAGGGGTTTTAGGTGTGGTTCTGATTGACCTGAAGTTAAAATTACAATCACAACCGAATTTTCAGTAGCATATCCGAGCAGATAAAACAAAGAATGCTTCCAAAAGCCTTTGCTTAGACATTAGCAGAAAGGCTAAAAACAGGTCTATCACAAAATGGAGTACTTAGTAAAAAACAAAAAACTTGAATTGAAACATGAACCAGGAAAAGGTGCCTGGACATATCATATTCAAATTCCTGACACAAAACATATTACAGGAAAATGGGGTTCCCTGAAAGTTTCAGGCACTATTGACAACTATAAAATTGAAAGTATTAATCTCTTTACCATTACAGGTCAAGACAAACTGATTTCAATAAATGAAAAGATCAGGAAAGCAATCAACAAAAGTGGTGGTGACAGGGTAACCGTAACACTTTATTTATTGTCTCCTAAACAGCAGATTACAGAAAAGCAAGTCTTAGAATCATTTCAGGAATCAGGCGTATTAAAACCGTTCAAAAAATTATCATCATCGGAAAGAACCGAAATCATCAGAAAAATCACTTCTCTAAAATCCGAGGACAAACAGATAAAAATGATTTTAGGGATCATTGACCAGCTAAGCAAACGCAATGAATAAACAGACTGCTTTTGTCCATAGCTCTAAACTCAGACAGATAAGCCAGCTCTTCAGGATTTGATGGATACCTGTTAGGGGTGCATCAATGAAGGCGACAGAAAACAATAACCCCACTCCGGTCAGCTCTTTTATCTTTTTTAAAATTAGTGTTAAATATTTTGCGAAACCAATCAGTTGCACTTATATTTGCAACCGAACAGTTTCATAAATTAAGAAAGGTACATGAGAAGAGATGTATTCCAGGCCATAGCCGATCCTACCCGCCGGGCCATTATCGCCCTGATCGCCCTGCAGGCCATGACCCCGAATGCCCTTGCTGAAAACTTTAATACCACCCGGCAGGCGGTATCAAAACATCTTCGGGTCCTGACCGAATGTGAACTGGTCAAACAGGAACAACAGGGCCGGGAGATCTATTACTCATTGGAGATTGAAAAAATGAAAGAGATCGATATATGGCTGGAACAATACCGGAAGATCTGGGAAACCCGGTTCAGCCAACTGGATGATGTATTAAAAAAATATAAAAACAAAAAACATGGAAAATAATCTGCTGTTTGAATTCACGCTGGACAAAACCACTAAAACCGTCCTGATTATCCGCGAGTTCAATGCGCCCCAGGCTTTGGTATGGGAAGCATTCACCAATGCAGAACTGCTTGATCAATGGGTGGCCCCCAAACCCTTTACCTCCCGGACTAAATACATGGAATTCAAAGAAGGGGGCAAACGATTCTATGCTATGGTGAGTCCGGAGGGCGATGAACGCTGGGCACTGCAGGAATATAAAACGATCCGTCCAAAGACCTACTTTAAAATGTACAATGCCTTTGCCGACAAAGACGGCATCACTGAACCAACAGGTTCTGAATGGGAATATACCTTTAGTGAGCAAAATGGCATCACCAAAGTCACCATTTCTATTTACAATGAATCGCTCGAACGCCTGGAACGCATCCTGGACGGCTTCACCATCGGCATGAAAATGTCACTGGTCAACCTGGACGAACTGCTGGCGAGTTTATCAAAATGAACAAAATAACAGTTCACTTAAATATTCAGCGTTATGAAAGTAAAGGATCAGATCAATGAATATATAAACAGTCTGCCCGAAACAAAAAGTGCTGAATTGAAAACCCTGCACCAGCGGATACTAAAGCTTAAGCCCCGTTGTAAGCTTTGGTATCTGGATGGAAAAAACAGTGAGGGCAAAATCGTCTCCAATCCGAATATTGGCTATGGGGCCTATACCATTCAGTATGCTGATGGGAAAACCAAAGAATTTTACCAGGTTGGACTGAGTGCCAATACCACCGGTATCTCGGTTTATATAATGGGGATTGCCGATAAAACATATCTGACAAAAACCTACGGTAAAGCGCTGGGCAAGGCCAGTGTAAGTGGTTATTGCATTAAGTTTAAATCGGCGAAAGAGATCAACACGGAAATACTCGAGGCGGCCATCAAATACGGGTTGGAACCAAGGGGCTAAAATCCGTACCTTACGGTACAAGGGATGAAAAACAGGAAAAGTCTTTATACCATCGTTGCCATTTCACTCTTTGTCGGTTTGCTGCATTTTGTAACCGGCCCGGGATACAAAGGTCCATTTGCCGGGTTTGTACACAACTACCTTATTGACCTGTTGCTGCCCATGAACCTTTACCTCCTGCTGCAAGTGGGCGG
>CAUJFR010000106.1 GCA_963169885.1 Bacteroidota bacterium | reverse complement strand
CCCCCTTCCCTTATTCCCGGCCAAAGAAAAAAGAAGGGGATACAACCAGGCCACGGTACTCTGCGAAGGAATCTCGGCCACCATGCATATTCCCGTGTGGGATCAGGTAGTGAAACGACCGGAACATACCGAAACACAGACCAAAAAAGGAAGAGTGGAACGATGGAAAAATATGGAAGGGAAATTTATTGTACAGGACCCGGCTCTTTTGCAAAATAAGCGACTGCTGCTGGTGGATGATGTGGTGACCACCGGAGCCACCCTGGAAGCCTGCGGGACGGAACTATTAAAAATACCCGGCGTACAACTCAGTATTGCCACCTTATGTATTGCCACTCGTTAATGTCAGTTCCATGACTTATTTTTGAATCCAATGAAGTTTACCGGACTCCTCGTTTTATCCCTGCTCCTCTTGTTGAATTCCTGCCGGAAAGATACCTTTATTACCTCGCCGGAAGCCCGGATCGGCCTGAGTATCGATACACTGAAATTTGATACGGTATTTGTCAGTGCCGGTTCCACGTTCCGCACACTGATCATCAAGAATGAAAATGACCAGCAACTACGGCTCTCCTCCCTTAAACTGATGGGTGGTAACGGATCTGTATATAAAATGAATGTGGACGGCACAGCCGGCAATCAGTTCAGCAACCTGGATATCGCCGCCAATGACAGCCTGTTTGTATTTATACAGGTTAACGTAAATCCCAATGCAGTTAACCTCCCATTTGTATTACGTGACAGTATTCAGGTAGAATATAATGGCAACACAAAGAAAGTACAACTGGAAGCCTGGGGCCGCAATGCGCATTTCTACCGCGACCGTGTGATCAGCAGCAATGAAACCTGGAACAATGACCTGCCTTACGTGATATTGGGGTCACTGGTGATACCGGATGGACAATCACTCACGATCAATAAAGGCTGCCGGATCTATGTCCATGCGGACGCACCACTTATTGTGGATGGCACATTAATCGTCAATGGTGAAAAAGATACGACCGACCGGGTTTATTTTCAGGGAGACCGGTTGGATGAACCGTATAAAAATTATCCGGCCAGCTGGCCCGGACTCTTCTTTTTATCCAATGCAAAAGACAATCTGCTGAATTATGCCGTGATAAAAAATGCCTACCAGGCCATCGGGATGCAGGGACCTGCCATTAACAGCAATCCCAAATTGACGCTGAATGAAACAGTGATTGATAATGCCTATGATGCGGGAGTCATTGCCATCAACTCCAGTCTGCGGGCCCGCAATTGCCTGATCTCGAACTGCGGAAAAAATCTTTACCTCGTACAAGGTGGTACCTATCAGTTCACCCATTGCACCGTGGTCACTTATGCCAACCGGTTTATTGAACACAAAGAACCGGTACTCACTTTATCCAATACGGCCAACAGTATAACGAATTCACTGGATGCAGTCTTCCGGAATTGTATTTTCTGGGGAGAGAACGGGGTGGTAACAGATGAAGTGCTGGTACAAAAATCCGGCAGCGGCAGCTTCAATGTCAATTTTGATTACAATCTCTGGAAAGTAGAGACCCCGCCAGCCAACAGCACCATTACCCAGGCGATTAATAACCAGGCTCCCTTGTTTGACAGTATTAATACCTCCGATAATTATTATGATTTCCGGCTCAAGACCGGTTCCCCGGCCCTGAATAAAGGTGTCAATGCCGGGATACTCACTGATTTAGACGGGAAACCCCGGCCGGTAGGACTACCGGACCTGGGCAGTTTCGAAAAGCAATAAGCAAACCATTCCTCCTTTCTTTCCGTTTAGAGAACCAGACGGCCTTATTTTTGTTATTCAACTTATTAAACCAGCGAAACATGAAAGCATTAGTCATCACCCTTATTATGAGTACCTTTTTAACAGCCGGTTCTATCTATGATTTTAAAGTGACTGGTCTGGATGGAAAAGACATTGACCTCTCAGCCTACAAAGGCAAAAAGATCCTGATTGTGAATACCGCTTCCAAATGCGGACTGACCCCTCAATTCGAAGGATTAGAGGCTCTTTATAAAAAGTATAAAGACAAACTGGTGATCCTCGGATTCCCGGCTAATAATTTCGCCGGACAGGAACCCAAGAGTAACAGCGAAATCGGTGAATTTTGCAAACAGAACTATGGTGTCACCTTCCCGATGGCTGAAAAAATTTCGGTAAAAGGCGATGACACCCATGCCCTCTACAAATTCCTGAAAGAGCAGGCCGCTGCCAAAGGTTTTGCCGATCCGGTAACCTGGAATTTTGGCAAGTTCCTGGTGAATGAAAAAGGCGAACTGATCGCCACCTTCTCACCGAAGACAACGCCGATGAGTGATGAAATAATAAAATACCTGAATTAATACACCGGACGGTATACAAGGAAAGACGAAAGACCTGTGCTTTGTAGCGCAGGTTTTTTTTTTGATAATTGAGCATTGTATTTCTTAGTTACGAAATGTTCACTGCTCAATTTTCAATAGTTGAACCCCTTCGGGGTTCTAGGGGCCGTTGGGGCACGCATACCCCGGGTTTCACCCGGGGCTATTAAAAGTTTAAGCCCTCCGGGCTTGGTTCTTTTTGAAATTCCGGTTTATGTATTGGACCGTTATAATGCTTCATACCAATTTGAAAACTAAGAATCTTACTGAAATTAATATCAACTTTGTTAACCACGACCGGGATTGAATTTAATTCACCGAGGTACTCATAAATGACATCCGGAATAGAATCAAACTCGCTGGGATTGTATCCAACTGCTAACCCCGAAGGGGGTTGAACCATTCATAGCCCCGGGTGCCAACCCGGGGGACAAGGTGATGTGAATGTCCTTCAACCCCAACGGGGTTGAACTATTTGATATTGCCATCAACATAAGATAAATAAAAAGGATCTGGTTATTTTTTGTCTTTTAAGAATGCTATCAGGCTTAAAACATTGGATGAACGAAATAAAACCTCTCCTTTACTGTTTACTACTATATAATTCGGATATGAATCTGCGCCTAATAAAGCTGCCGTTTCAGGATTAATACGCCAGTCCCTCCCGGAAATATTTTTAGCCCGGAGATACTTATACATAGATTCACGTGTATCCCCTGTATTTAACCAGTAAAAAGGGATGACACCTTCATATTCAGCCATCAGTTTCACCAGGTAAGGAGCCTGGGTATGACAGCCAATACACCAGGAACCCCAGACATAAATTACATAATGCCTCGGCTTTTCATCAGGCATAAATACCTGTTTATTCCCCAGGCTGTCACTATAGCTAAACAAGGGTATCCTGTCAATAGTATCCGCCGGCACATTCAGTTTTTTTAACTTTATATAATCACCAGTCCGACCTGTTTTAATTAGTTTATATACCGTTTTCGAAACCGTTAAATGCATCCCCTTTCTCACATTCCGGGAATGCAGCGGATTATTATAAATGCTGATTTTGCTGGCAGTATCCCCAGTAGTCACTTTATCCCATTTACGGTAATACCATCCATTGTGATTTACATCAGCCAATGTAATAAGTTGGCCACCCGGCAAATGAATCTTACGGAGATAAAGGGAGCTTTCTTGTATTACATAGTTTGGCGGCAGCAGGTTCTTCCACCTTGAACTAAATAGCTTATAGAGCAAATTATTAATAGTATCAGGATTGTCATCACTGTACCGTAACCTGTAATTTAGTACCGCCTTTTTATCATACTGATTCCTCAATGTAACCTGGAACCAGTCTCCTTTTTTGAAATGTATGGGAATGTCATCACTGAAATCTGCATTCCCATTCAGGTCTGGCAAAAACTGTAAACTGTCTTTTCCAAAACCGGTCAACAGATAAAAAACTGAATGTCTGGTCCTTTTTTTCTTCAACCCTGTGAAATAGAGGAAACCCCATGCTGACTTTTGCTGAAAAAAAGAATCTGGAATAGTAAAGGCAAATGCCTTTACATCATTCCGGAGTGTATCCCCTGTCAATAATCTTGGATAAAAAGCCGTATAGCTGCCCGGCCGATCAGGGAAAAAGTCTTTTTCTGCCGGGAATTTTTGTACACGTTGCCCCGTATTACATGCGGTAACAGTAAGTATATTTAGAAAAAGGATAAGGTGAATTTTCATGTACTAAATCTAATATTTTTCGGCTGGCTAAACCTTATTTTTGCCTTTTATGTCATTCTCCCAGGTCATAGGTCAATCCGCGGTCAAGCAACAACTCGCCGAACTGTTACAACACAACCGGCTGAGCCATGCTTTGTTGTTCCTGGGCAAGGAAGGTAGTGGTGCCCTGCCTTTAGCTTTGGCATTTGCGCAATATGTAGTGTGTGAAAAAGCCAATCCTAAGAAAGTAGTGGCGTCTGGCCCCTCCCTTTTTGGTGAGGATCCTGTTGAGAGTACCCCTACTCACCACTCACCACTCACCACTGACTCCTGTGGTGTATGTTCCGCCTGCCTCAAAGCGCAACAATTCGTTCATCCGGATATTCATTACTCTTATCCGACCGTGACCAAAAAGGCCGGAGAGAAACCGATTGCGACTGATTTTATTACGGAATGGAGGGAGTTTATCAAACTCAATCCTTACGGTAATCTCTTTGACTGGATCGAAATGATCAAGGAAAAGGAAAACAGCCAGGGAAAGATCACGGCGCGGGAATGTGATGAGATTATCAAGAAACTCAGCCTGAAAAGTTTTGAAAGCGAATACAAGATCCTGGTGATGTGGATGCCGGAGGAACTGGACAAGGAAGGAAACAAACTTTTAAAGATCATTGAAGAACCCCCGCCCAATACCTTATTTATCCTGGTAGCCGAAAACGAAGAACTGGTACTGCCCACCATCCTGAGCCGTTGCCAGCTGGTTAAAGTACCGGCCCTGGATAACAGCGATATCGAGGAAGCCCTGATCAGCCGGAACAAAACCGAGCCCGCCATTGCCCGCCAGGTAGCCGGCGTAAGTGAAGGAAACTACCGGGAAGCCCTGCAACTGGTGCAACATGCCGAAGAAGACTGGCTGGTACTGTTAAGGGAATGGCTGAATGCGATTCTGAAAGGTGGTCCGGTGGCCCAGACCAAATGGGTAGAGGAAGTCAGCCGGTTGGGAAGGGAGAAGCAAAAGCAGTTCCTCCGCTATTTTAACCACCAGCTCGAACTGGCCATCCATTTTCGTATCCGGGGCGAGGCCCTGAATATCGGGGAAAAGGAGAAGGATTTTGCTGTCCGGCTCAATAAATTCGCTTCTATCGAACAACAGGAAGCCATTATTGAGGAGCTGGACCGGGCCAGTTATTATATAGAAAGGAATGCCCATGGCAAAATGCTCTTCCACGCCCTGACCATTAAACTATACCATATTATTCAGGATAAGGTTGTATTTTTGATGGAGTGAGGATCAAGAGAATAGTGAATAGAGAATAGAGAATAGGGGGTTAAAGCCCTGGGTTACAAGTTGGTTAAGTATCTTATTTCTTTTTATATAGTTTTATAAATAACTGACAAGCAGTCTTTTGCCACAAACTATATGCCCGCCTGTAACCTGGTTACGCTGTTTCCCTTTTTGAATTTTTAATTTTTAATTGCTACCGGAGTAAGTCCGGAACTATAAGTTTTATGGGTTGTACAGGTTGCAGCACGGATACAGGCGGTAAGCCAAACGGGTGTAAGAGCAACGGCGGATGCAGTTCCGGCGGATGCAACCGCATGAATGCGCATGATTGGCTGCGCAATCTCCCCATGACCGATTTTGACAGTGCCTGCAAAGTGATTGAAGTCAGCTTCAGCCAGGGCACCCGCAAGGACTTCTTCCGCAATCCCACTTTACAACCCTTTGAAAAAGGAGACCTGATCTGCGTGGAAGGCGTAAGCGGTTTTGACCTCGGGGAAATATCCCTTACTGGTGAGATCGTACGTCTGCAGATGAAGAAGCGGAATGTAAAGGAAGATCATCCTGAAATGAAAAAAGTATTGCGCCGGGCAACCGATCGTGATATTGATATCTGGAAACAGAATAAAGCCCGTGAACCGGAAGCGGTAATCCGCAGCCGGGCTATTGCCAAGCAGCTCAAACTGGATATGAAGATCAGCCAGGTGGAAATGCAGGCCGATGGACGCAAAGCCACTTTCTTCTATATCGCTGACGGCCGTGTGGACTTCCGGGAACTGATCAAAGTATATGCTTCCGAATTCAAGGTAAAAGTGGAAATGCGCCAGATCGGTGCCCGACAGGAAGCCGGCAAGGTGGGTGGCATCGGCAGTTGTGGCCGTGAACTCTGCTGCAGTACCTGGTTGACTGATTTTAAATCGGTGAATACAGCTGCGGCCCGTTACCAGAATCTCTCCATCAACCAGACCAAACTCAGCGGACAGTGCGGTCGACTCAAATGTTGTCTTAACTACGAACTCGATACTTACCTGGACGCTTTACAAGGATTCCCCGACAACTGCGATGTATTGCAGGTAGCCAAGGGCAATGCCTTCCTCATCAAGAAAGACATTTTTAAAAACCTGATGTGGTATACGTTGCCTGATAGTAACAAGCAATACCCATTGACTATTGAACGTGTCCAAAAAATCAAAGCCCAGAACCGCCAGGGTATTACCCCGGATGAACTGGAGCCCGTAGATGTAACCACCGGCAAACAGAAAGAAGCCGAACCTGAAATGGTGGAACTGGTGGGACAGATCAGTCTGCGCACCCTAGAAAAAGCGGAGCAGAAAAAGAGACAACAAAACCAGCAACGTCAGCAACGTGGTGGCCAGCAAGGCGGACAACAACGTGGCGGTGGACAACAAGGTGGCGGACAGAACCGTGGACAGCAAGGTGGTGGTCAGCAAGGCGGTCAACAAAATCGCGGTCAGCAACGTGGTGGCGGACAACAAGGACAAGCTGGTCAGCAAGGCGGACAACAAAACCGTGGACAACAAGGTGGTGGTCAGCAAGGCGGCGGTCAACAGAATCGCGGTCAGCAACGTGGTGGTGGACAGCAGGGCGGTCAGCAGAACCGCGGACAACAACGTGGTGGCGGACAACAAGGTCAGGGTAATCGTAACCAACCCCGTCCGAATAACCCGAATCGTAACCAGGGTGAGCAAGGCAATCAGCAACGACCCAATTATCCAAATGCCGGACAAGAAGCAAATCAGTCCTGATAATTTCTATCATTGAAATAAGTTATTTAACTGCTGCGCTCCGCAGCAGTTTTTTTTTGCCCCTATTCGCCGGTTAAGGTGCAGTCCCCGTTTATTAAGATGGCTTTACCGGCTGTTCATCTTCCCGGAAACAGCCATTCTCCCCTGTTATTTTTAGCCTGGCCTGTTGCCTGCGCAACGGCGAACTAATCATCACCTGTTTAAATTAAATCTCTATGCCAAAAATCTACTCCTTGTTTCTATGGATCATGCTTTGCTGTTGCAATAGTATGATGGCGAACCCTCCCTCTCCGCGGGAAACCAATCATGACTTATTTGCATCCGATGTATTTCAACCCGCTAATCAAACCGTATGTAATGGATCAACTACCAATACCGTGGTATTTGTCAGTTCCATTTCAGGCACCATTTTCAACTGGGTCAACAATAACACCTCGATTGGTCTTGCGGCCAGCGGAACTGGTAATATTGCTTCTTTCACTGCTGTGAATAATGGGAATACCCCAGTAGTAGCAACGATCATTGTAACGCCGACAGATGGTGTAACCAATGGTACGCCCAAATCATTTACGATTACTGTCAATCCAATTCCATCAGTAAACGCAGTATCAGACCAGACCCTTTGTGCTGGCACCAGCAGTACAGCAGTGAATTTCACTGGCAGTGTACCAGGTACGGTATATTCCTGGGTCAACAGTAACCCGGCTATTGGTTTAGCGGTCAGTGGCAGCGGATCCATACCATCGTTTACTGCCACCAATAACACAGGCGTACCGATAACATCTACGATCACCGCCACACCGAGTTTCGGGGCTACTATACCCGAACTGCTGTATTATAAATTCGAAGGCAGCGGCACTACTGTTGATAACCTCGCCACTAACGCTCCGGCGGGTACAACCACAGCGAATATTGTTGGTTCACCTACCCAGGGAGGTTCCGGTATCTGCGGCGGCACCCTGATCGGTGGCGGCGGCGGGGGGCTCGGCAATCATTTAAATACGAACTGGGTCCCCAATATCAATGGCTCCTGGACGATCTCCTTCCGGACAGCCAATATCCCTGCCAACGCAGCCTCCGTAGTATTTGGTTTTACCGGCGGACTTAATATGGGCTGTGTGCAGAAAGGCGTCGACTCATGGGAACTTCAGTTCTTTCTCAACTCGACTTTATACAAAGTGGAAGTACCGGGTACTGCCGGAACGGGTATTCATACCACCACCTTCGTTTATAACAGCAGCACCAATGCAGTACTCGGATATGGTGACGGGGTATTAAGAACAACAATAAATCTGCCAGTAGCTATGAGTTTTCTTGGAACAGATCCGATCTGGCT
>CAUJFR010000105.1 GCA_963169885.1 Bacteroidota bacterium | reverse complement strand
CATCAAAAGTGAGGTAGATTTTTTTCTTCTTCCGGGAAAGGGCTGAGAGGGAGTCGGCGCGTTTTTTCTCCTTTTCCTTCAGGTATCCGGAGTCCAGCCCCGTAGATGGCACCCGTTTCTCCGCTGTCTTATCGGAGCAGGCCGCAAAAACGAATAACAGGGTCAGGATTGAAAAGGGTAATATGGTTTTGGTCAGCCGTTTGGCAGGGTCGCCATCATCAGCGACAGGACAGGGGTTCATAAAAGGGGTGTGGCGTTTTAATTTCCACTATGAAAGTAAGTTGTTGAATGCGGGTTTGCAAATGGGTTTTGGTTAAAGAATAATTAAAGTCCGGCTTGCGGACTTTCTGAATGAATTTCGGTCCTTTTTACATCTTTTTCAATAATACTTTCTTCTGCGAAAAATTATAAGCTGCATCCAGCATCTCCAGCAGTTTGGGCCAATCCTCTTTTTTTACCGTGGTCTGTTTGTAATGTTTTTTGACCAGTATATTCAGGGTAGCCCCTTCTACAGTTGCCTGTACCGCAAATGTGCCGACTGAGTTGTCAATGTTTATGTTGAGGTTCTGGATACCGACCAGTTTGTAGCCGGCAGGGATGGTGAAATTGATGATATTCCGGATCGATTTCGGATACTCCATGTAAGCATCCACTTCCCGCTTGCGGTCGTCCTGCGAAATCCATAGCTGTGCACCAATCAGCCCGGGTACAGCTACCAGCAGGTTATCACCGGCTATTTTCACCATATCACCCAGCTCAAATTTATTGGTATAATTGAGCTCTTGCTTGCGCCAATTACGTCCATCGGAGTTCAGGGTAAACTCGGTATAGGCGACAAGGTTGTCGTAGTCACCATCCAGTTCCTTCTTCATGGTTTCCAGTTTACGGGTCTTGTCTTCTTTTTTCCGTTCCCGGAGTTTTTCTTCATAACTGTCCAGCACCGCACCCTTCATGCTGGCCCGTACATCATCTTCGCCGCCATAACTGCGGTGGTCATCGTCAAAGGCCGTAGTGTATACAAGGCCCTGGTAATTATAGTTTTTCTTGGCCAAACCGGTGGCCGCCCGCTGCAGCACCACTTTCATATTCCGGGTAGCCGTATCCATGGAAGCGGTAATGGTATTGGTGGTGATATTTTCTTCTGATTTGGTGGCGGGTAAAGTAATGGGAGTGGCCGTCGGGTTTTTGCCCAGGCTGATGATATATGCTGGGGTATTCAGAAACTCTGTTTTGAAATCGTATGGGTTGGAAAAAATGGTGGCATTGAATATAAACTTGTCTTTCACTTTTACCATCCACTCCGGTTCGGTCCGGAAAATGATATCACCCGGTTTTGTGAGTGTCATGGGTGAGGTTACGACCAGGTCGTATGGAATTTTCCGGAGATCGAGGCACTGAGTAAGGCAGGATGCAAAAAGTTCACTGGAAAATCCATTGGCCCGGTAGAATGACATATGTCGCAGGATATAATAGGTTTTCTGAATAAAATCCTCTTCCCGTATATCCGCATAGCCGATTTGTTTGAGGTAGGCTTTGGCCATGGAATAGTACATGGATCCATCCAGCCGGTTATACAAATGGTTCATTTTAACGGCCAGTTCCTCCGGACTGATTGTTTGTTTCAGTTCCCCGCGGTCACCAATGAAGAGATCTGAACGGTTTTCGCTCCGGGAGAAAACGATCTGGAATTTCAGCATGGGAAATTCAATCATCCGGTTAATCCATTTGGTGTCGGAAATTTTTTCGCGGTTCCGGTCTTCCCAGCTGTACTCCGCATTCGCATTTCCGGTTTCTTTAAAGGCGGGGGCACCCATGGTGGATTTGGAGTTGACAAAAGAATTATTATCGGTATCGATTTCAAATTTCTGGCTGAGCACCGGATACTCCCGTGTGCAAACGAAATAAATCGGGTCAAACTCGATATAACTCATCTTTTTTACCGTGTTGTCATCATAAAAAATGGTCCCGTAATCAATAATATCGCCCGGGTCGATATCCGGTATGGCGATTTTAAAATAGATGACACGACTTTTACTCTTGTCCAGGTAGGTGCTGGCCTTGCCTATATACGGCGTAAACGTAGAGGGTACATCGTCATTGTCTTCCACATACACCGCATTCCGCAAGGAAACATCCTGTACCGTACCATTGGCCTTGATTACTTTTATACCGGCTCCATCGTATGCGGAACCAATCCGGAAATAAACGGAGGAATAACTATTCACGGCATCCCGGTCATTCAGTTTGATCCGGCGGCGGGTAATTTCAAACACGGCGAGTTTGTTGGCGTCTTTATCAAAGGAGAAACGGGTTTTCTGGGCGATGATTACCCCGCTTTCCTCCTTCCATTTATCGGGAATAGCGCTGATGCCAAAATCCGGATCAGTATCATCCCATACGGTTTTCATATTCCGGGCAATGGCTTCCAGCTTGGAGGGACTGAAGGTGTCGTCGTCCTGCGAAAAAGCAGCTAAGGAAACAGTAATTAAGCAAATGGTGATAAATGTCCTCATATAAGTT
>CAUJFR010000104.1 GCA_963169885.1 Bacteroidota bacterium | reverse complement strand
GGAACTATGTTCGAGTACCACCTGATTGCATGAAAAACTGAACAAATGACTGGTGCTCCCGTCAATAATGCTGACCGATTGTATAATATCCAGATAATCGGACCCGCCTTTGATAGTTAATTTGGCGCCATCGGGTAAAATAACGGAGCGGCGGCCGGTCTCTTTATCCTTTATATGTTTACCATTCAGATTCTCATGATTTGCCACCAGTTTTAAGGTACCATTCACTGTTTCCATTCCCCATAGTTCAATTTTAAACCCCGGATATTGTTCATGTCTGACAGTTACGGACAGTTCAGGTTTGATTACAATGATACCCCCTCCGCTGGTCCGGTATACAAATGAATCGGCTATACCTGACTGTGTCAGTCCTGCTTTTGGTGTTACTGCGGAACAGGTACCCAGTTTCAGTTCCTCCACTACTGGTTTATCTCCCTTTTTGCAGGAAGCGAATACGAACAGGAATAAAAAGAAAAAGCCCGGAATACGGATTATCCGGGACATGCTAAAGGTATTTCCGGTAGCAAAAACGGTTGCTGACATATTTCTGTTTTTTGAGGTGAACCGGGCATCCCGGATAACAGTACATCGGCTGTTTGCTGAAAGGTCATCGGCAGCTAACGTATATCGCCCCGATTTTATAAAGAACACTGGCAAGTGCTCCTTCGAATTGTGAATTCCCCCGGTATTTGTAGTTTTGGTAAAATACCAAAGTATGTCGACGGAAATTAAGTGTCCCAATTGCGGTCATCTGTTTGAACCCAATGATGCCATCCGGGACCAGGTGGAACAGGAGCTGCGTTCAAAAATTGCGGACTGGCAGAAAAAGAAAAATGAGGAATTCCAGCAAAAAATGGACGAAGAAAAGAAAAAGTTGCAGGAAAGCCTTGAAGGGAATCTCCGGAAAAGCATTGCGGCTGATTATGAAACCCAGCTGAAAATGGCGGAGCAGAATAATAAAGACTACGAAGAAAAACTACAGCAGGCCCGTAAACAGCAACTGGAATTCCTGAAAAAAGAGCAGGAACTGAAAAATAAGGAAGCCGAGCTGGAGCTGTCAGTCCAGCAGCAACTTCAGAAAGAAAGGGAAAAGTTGTCGGTCGAAATACGCAAGCTGGAAGAGCAACGGATGAGTGCAAAAGAAACTGAATTCCAGTTGCAACTCAAAGAACTGCAGAAGCAGCTCGACGATCAGAAAAAACTGGCCGAGGAAATGCGGCGTAAAGCGGAACAGGGCAGTATGCAGACACAGGGAGAAGTGCAGGAACTGTTGCTGGAAGAATTATTAAAGACCGCTTTCCCGTTTGACCTGGTGAGTGAAGTAGGGAAAGGCGTGCGTGGTGCGGACTGTATTCAGACGGTACGGAATAATTTCGGGCAGGAATGCGGACGGATCATTTTTGAAAGCAAGCGGACCAAGGATTTTGCCAACGACTGGATTGAAAAGTTAAAAGCGGATATGCGCAGCCAGGGCGCCGATGTGGCAGTGATCGTGACCCAGGCTTTACCACGGGATATGGATCGTTTTGGCGAAAAGGATGGCGTCTGGATCTGCAGTTTTGCCGAAGTAAAACCGGTGGTGCAGATGATCCGTTACGGGATTATCAATGTGGCCAATGCAGCCCGCAGCCAGGAAAACAAGGGAGATAAGATGCATTTGCTGTACAAATACCTCACCAGCCGTGAATTTGCGGATCAGTGGTCGGCCATCCGGGAGGGATTCATGAGCATGAAACTCTCTATACAGAAAGAACGGGATGCGATGGAAAAACTCTGGAAAGCCCGTGAAAAACAACTGGAGAAAGTAATGATCAACGCCACCGGCATCCGGGGATCCATCGAAGGCATATCGGGCACGGAAGTGGATCTGAATCTGCTGGGGGATGGGACAGATGATCTGGTGTTAGACTAAGGACCGGTTGACAAGTTTACAAGTTGATAGGTTGATACGGGTTGACAAGTTGATAGGTTGATAGGTTGATAGGTTGATAAGGAAGGACATGCCGTAAAATTCAACACGACATTCTCAGGAGGTCCCTGTCAACTTTTCAACTTTTCAACTTTTCAACATGTTAACTTGTCAAACTATCCACGACAACACAAGACGATCAAATAACCGGTAATTCAACCTCAAAGCAACCCCTGGCTTGCCAAAATCACAACGGAGTGTATTTGATGTACTGTCCAATTCACTTAACCGGATATCCCGCCTGAAATCCACCTCCCCGGCCCCATACCATTTAAAAACAGATTCTTTGGCCGACCAGAGTAAGGTAAGCAACCGGACATCCGGGGTGGCCGGATCCGGGATGAATAGTTTTTGTTCTCCGGCGGAGAGGTATTTGTCTTTTATCCGGAGTATCCTGTCTTTTGTTTCTTCCACATCCACCCCTACCCGATGGGTACGGCTGACAATAGCCGCCGCATAATCCCCGCAATGTGAAATCGAGAATTGATAGCGTTCTCCCGCTAAATAAGGCTTCCGTGTGTCGGCAATCTGGATCTGATCATAGGGAAAATCAGGAAAAAGATACTGCAGAAGGAAACGCCCGGCCAGGTGCTGCAACCGCTTTTTCGGATGCGTGACATCGCGGTGCAGGGGTACATTGCGCCGGAAGAATTCTTCTGTCTCCTCGATCTTCCATACGCCCAGGCGGGTGGATTCGTTGATTTGTTGTTGAAAAAAAACCGGCATTCCTTTCTTATTCCTGTTTACTTTGCTGCCCTGAATAAAAACGAAGATAAATGATACTTTCTGATACCCGCATTCTGGAGGAAATAGAAAAAGGCACGATTAAAGTGGTCCCCTATCAGCGTGAATGCCTTGGCAGCAATTCCTACGATGTACACCTGGGCAAGACCCTGGCCACGTATAAAGAACATATGATCGATGCGAAAAAGCACAATGAAATCGACTATTTTGAAATTCCAGACGAAGGCATTGTGCTGTATCCTCATATCTTTTACCTGGGTGTAACGGAAGAATATACCGAAACCCATGCCCATGTACCCTTCCTGGAAGGAAAATCCTCAACAGGGAGACTGGGCATCGATATCCATGCCACCGCCGGTAAAGGCGATGTGGGTTTCTGCGGCAACTGGACCCTGGAGATTTCGGTGAAACAACCGGTAAAAGTGTATAAAGGAATGCCGATTGGCCAGTTAATTTATTTCCCGGTGGATGGCGAAATTGAAATCAAGTACAACCAGAAAAAGAATTCAAAATACAGCAATCAGCCCGACAAACCGGTGGAGAGCATGATGTGGAAGAATAAGTTTTGAGAGGTTTAAGAGGTTTAAGAGGTTTATAAGAAAATCTCCTTTATCACGCCCTCTATTATCCTCCGTAGCTAAGCGAAGGAGGGTTTTATCTCTTTTAAACTCGTTTGACCTCTTAGCTGCCCCGCAGGGACGTTTAGGCTGGAGTGTTACTTGTTGATGAACAAAAGTCAGACAGGCTTGTTATTTTTTTATGCCTTCTTACATAAAATTGTTGATTTCAATTGCAATCCCCTTGCTCGTGGGAGGAATCAGCGGATATTTTACGGTCACCGGGGTGGAAAGCTGGTATCAGACCATTCAAAAACCTTCCTGGAATCCGCCTAACTGGATATTTGGACCGGTGTGGACCACGCTTTATGTTATGATGGGGATTGCTTTATGGCTGGTCTGGAAAGAAGATACCAGTCGTGAACTGAAAATCATTGCCGTTATTCTTTTTTCGGCCCAACTCCTGCTGAATTTTTTGTGGTCATTCATTTTTTTCAAACTCGAACAACCCGGCTGGGCATTCGCAGAAATTATTGTGCTCTGGGGGGCAATTCTGGCCACCATATTCGCCTTTGGACAGGTAAATAAAGTGGCTGCGTGGCTGCTCGTCCCTTACATTTCATGGGTAAGTTTTGCCGCCTTGCTGAACTATACGATATGGAGACTAAACTAAAGTTTACAGGTTGATAAGTTGAAAAGGATGGACATCCCGTATACTTCAACAATTATTCCTAAGGAGGTCCTTGTCAACTTGTTAACCTGTTAACCTCCCACTACAACTTCCCTGCCCCGAACTTCTTGTAATACGCAATCAGCCAGGCCACCACTTCATTATAGCTTCTTTTGCCGGCGGGTTGGTTATTGGCTTTCAGAAAATGTCCATATCCCCAGGTCACGATTCCTTCCACCGGATTACGGTGCCGGTATAAGAAATCGCGATACTCCTGTTGATCTTTTTTTACCTGCATATGAACCCCTTCCTGGTAAAAGCGGGCCTGGACTGAATCACGACGGGACAATTCCCCCAACGCATATAAGTACATATCGAAATACATGGAATACCGGAAAGCCGGTGATTCATACTGCTGACAGGCCAGGAAGGCAACAAAATTGGCCTCATTTTCCCTGGCATAACCCACCTGATGTGCGATCTCATGAGTGGTCACAAAGGGTTCCAGGAACCGGGGTATGGTCGTATTGACCTGCCCTTCACCGGAAAAAGGATTATAATACCCCTGAAATCCCAGGTAATTGCCCAGATAACTGAATAATGAAGGCTTTACCGATCCGGGTGAATAGTCGAGAAAGGGATACATGACAGAAGCTTCATTATAAGCGGCTTTCGCACTGGTAAACAAGGTACGTTTCCGGTCAAAAGTATCCCGCTGCGGCCCGGACACCCTGGCTGCATATATGTTCAGTTTTGCCTGAAGGGCCCCGGTAAGGGTATCAAGATCTTCCCTGGTATAGGTTTTCAGTTGTAATCCAAGCTGAGCGGCAACGCCCACCCGGTTATAATTCAGCCCCCAGAGAAGGTTAAAAAAAACATAGATAAAAAGCACAAAAAAGATCCCCTGCTGCAACGCCTCTTTGAAAAATTGTCTGGTCAGCTTTTTACGGAAAAGCAACCGGAAGAATTTCCAGGTCTGGAAAAGAACGACCAGTACAAGGAAGGCATAAAAAAGGTCGCCGACACTGAAGGGAATCCAGCCAAACAGATAGCGCTGAGCCTTTGATATCCAGGGATAAACGCCCAGACTGTAGTTTTTTTCCACCCATTCAGGGTACCAGGAAGCCCACTTGATTCCAATGGTCAGCAGGACCAACAGCACCCAACTCCAGCTTTTCATGAGACGGCCAAATAAACCGGTCAGTAACTTTTGCAAACGTTCAAATTTTAAGTACTTTCAAAATCAGGGATTTATACCCCGGCGAAGGACAAAAATAATCGAAAAACAGCCATTTACTTTCCAATAAATCCCTTACCTTTGCACACTCTTTAAAAAAGTTGACCCATGAGCCGCCGGCGGGAGTTTGAGATAGCTTTTGTGGGATTAAAGCCCGGGGTACATGAGTACAACTATGAGATTAAAGACCGGTTCTTTGAAGCATTTCAGCAACAGGACTTTCGGAATTGCAAAGCCAATGTAAAACTGCAGCTCGATAAGAAAAGCAGTTTTATGCAGCTTAAGTTTGAGATCGGCGGCAGCCTGGAAGTCACCTGTGACCGTTGTAATAATGAACTTCCCCTTGAATTATGGGATGAGTTCAATATCACGGTTAAAATGGTGGAAGAACCCGGCCTGATGAACGACCAGGAAGAAGATCCTGATGTTTATTATATCAGCCGCGGGGAAAGTCACCTGGATGTAGCCGGGTGGATCTATGAATTCATCAACCTCAGTCTTCCGATGCAGAAGACCTGTGATTTTGAAAAGATGGATGGTCCCCACTGTAATAAGGCGGCTCTTGAAATGCTGAAAAAGCTCGAAGCGGAAGAAATCCGCGAACCTAAAGAGAATCCGATCTGGAAAGGGTTGGAAAAATTTAAAGATTTAGATTAAACGTTTTAATAATTGAGTTATGCCAAATCCGAAACGCAGACATAGTCAGCAAAGAAGTGCCAAGCGCAGAACGCACTACAAAGCAACCGCGGCCACACTGACCACTGATACTACAACCGGAGAAATCCATCCCCGCCACCGTGCACACGTTAGCGAAGGAAAGTTGTACTACAAAGGCAAAGTAGTAGCTGAAAAAGCGCCGCTCAGGGCACAGTAATTTTTCCGGGCAACCGTTTAATTCCAAATCCGTTTCCATAACTGGGATGGCATTTGGAATTTGTCATTTTATTTATTTTAAGATGACTTGCCCTCCGTAGCTTTATCAGGCGAATTTTATGCTCCATCTTTTGAATTGACAAAAGGTCATTTAATAATTTTCCAGGTATGAAGATTGGTATCGACATGATGGGTGGTGACTATGCCCCGCTAGAAGCGGTAAAGGGCATTGCTTTGTACTTATCCGGTCATACCGTTCCGGTTGAACTTTACCTGATTGGCGATCAGCCACAGATCGAAGCACTTCTTGCAGAACACCAGGTGCCCGTTGCCCATATACGCGTCATTCATGCCGAGCAGGTGATCGATATGCATGAGCATCCCACCCGGGCACTCAAGGAAAAACAAAAATCGTCCATTGCCATTGGATTCCACCTGCTGGCTTCCGGAAAAATGGATGCTTTCATCAGTGCCGGCAATACAGGTGCGATGCTGGTTGGCGCGCTCTTTAGTATCAAAGCCATTGAAGGAGTGATCCGTCCAACTATTTCCACCATCATTCCCCGTATGAATGGCGGTACCGGACTCTTACTTGATGTAGGACTGAATGCCGACTGTAAACCGGAACAACTGAACCAGTTCGCCATTATGGGTTCCGTATATGCCCAACTGATCTTAGGAATTGAAAAGCCAAAGGTCGGGCTTATGAATGTTGGCGAAGAAGAGGGCAAAGGCAACTTACTGGCCCAGGCCACTTATCCCCTGCTCAAAGAAAACAAACACATAGATTTCATTGGGAATATTGAAGGCCGGGATGTACTGACTGACAAAGCCGATGTGATGGTATGTGAAGGCTTTACCGGGAATATTATTCTGAA
>CAUJFR010000103.1 GCA_963169885.1 Bacteroidota bacterium | reverse complement strand
ACCGGGTGATGAATGCCCAATTCCTGCATATCGATTTCAATAAGCACGGTATTGCGCATGTTTACCGGGCGGCACAGGAGGGTATTGTTTTTGCTTTCCGGTACGGACTGGATATTATGCGGCAAAATGGCATGCAGCCGGGGGTAATCAGGGCCGGCAAAGCCAATATGTTCCTGAGTGATGTATTCACTTCCGCCTTTGTAAATACCCTGAATGTGCCAGTGGAATTATACCAGTGCGATGGCAGCCACGGAGCGGCAATCGGGAGCGGAATCGGGGCGGGTTTTTATAAGAATCCGGGCGAAGCTTTCAGTAATTTTGCACCGGTGGAAACCATACGTCCAGCTGCCGGACATCAATATGATGAGCTGTACGCAAAGTGGCTGGAACAACTGGAAAAGAACCTTAATTAATTCTATCATTATTTAAATACACTATCATGGGAGTCGTTACAGGAAACAAGGAATATTTTAAAGGGATTGGCCAGATAAAATACGAAGGTCTTGGGTCGGATAATCCACTCGCTTTCCGATGGTATGATGAAAACAAAATAGTGGCCGGAAAACCAATGAAGGAACACCTCCGTTTCGCCTGTGCATACTGGCATAGCTTCTGTGGCAGCGGGGCCGATCCGTTTGGGGAGCCCACGCACCTTTTTCCCTGGAGCGAGAAAACAGATCCGGTGGAAAGAGCGAAAGACAAAGCCGATGCGGCCTTTGAATTTATTACCAAACTCGGACTTCCCTACTATTGTTTTCATGATGTAGACGCGGTTGATTACTCCAATGATATCAATGAAAATGACCGCCGCCTGCAGGCCATTACCGCCTATTTCAGTGAAAAGCAAAAAGCCGGCGGGGTAAAATTATTATGGGGTACCGCTAACCTGTTTTCCAACCGTCGCTATATGAACGGCGCGGCCACCAATCCTGATTTTCAGGTATTGACCCATGCAGCGGCTCAGGTGAAAGCCGCACTGGATGCAACGATTGCCCTGGGTGGCGAGAACTATGTATTCTGGGGAGGGCGAGAAGGGTATATGAGTCTGCTCAATACAAATATGAAAAGAGAGAAGGAGCACCTGGCTCGTTTTCTTCATACCGCAAAAGACTATGCCCGGAAACAGGGTTTCAAAGGAAAATTCTTTATTGAACCCAAACCCTGTGAGCCTTCCAAGCACCAGTATGATTATGATTGTGAAACGGTGATTGGTTTTCTCCGTCAGTATGACCTGCTGAATGATTTCAGTCTGAATATAGAAGTGAATCATGCTACCCTGGCCGGACATACTTTCACACATGAACTGCAGGTGGCGGCCGACGCGGGACTGTTGGGCAGTATGGATGCCAACCGGGGTGATTACCAGAATGGCTGGGATACCGATCAGTTTCCTAATGATATCAATGAACTGACCGAAGCGATGCTGGTCATACTTGAAGCCGGGGGCTTCAAGGGTGGCGGAATTAATTTTGATGCCAAGATCCGCCGGAATTCAACGGATCCGGAAGACCTGTTTTATGCGCATATTGGCGGAATGGATGTATTCGCGCGTGCGCTCATCACTGCGGATAGTATTTTACAGCAATCCGATTATAAAAAAGTGAGGGCCGATCGTTATTCTTCTTTTGACAGTGGAAAGGGAAAGGATTTTGAAACCGGAAAATTGTCACTTGAAGAGCTGCGGAGTTTGGCGTTGGAAAACGGAGAGCCGTCAATGATCAGCGGTAAACAGGAATTCCTGGAAAACCTGATCAACCGATATATCTGACCGGATTGAAATAAAATAAATCAATATGCCTGCAGTTATTGCCTGAAATTCAGGCCTGCAGGCATTTTAATGAAATGAATGATACAAGTATGAAAAGAATGGAACAAACCATGCGTTGGTTCGGGCCCAATGATCCGGTTAGTTTAGCGGATATCCGTCAGGCAGGATGTACCGGGGTGGTGACAGCCCTTCACCATATTCCTGTCGGGGATGTATGGACGATGGAGGAGATACTACAACGTAAAGCACTGATTGAAGAAGCAGGTATGACCTGGACAGTCATTGAAAGTCTGCCCGTAAGTGAGGATATTAAAAAGCAACAGGATAATTATGTAGTACATATTGAAAATTATAAGCAGAGCTTGCGGCATGTGGCGGCTTGCGGACTTAAGGTGGTAACATATAATTTCATGCCGGTACTGGACTGGATGCGTACGGACATATCCTGGTTGATGCCTGATGGAAGCCGGGCCCTTTATTTTGAGCGTGCTGCTTTTGTGGCCTTTGATCTTTTTATGTTGAAACGCCCGGGTGCGGAAAAGGACTATACGGCAGATGAAATAAGAAAAGCAAAGTACAGGTTTGACCGGATGACCGATGAAGAAGAGGAACGATTGTTTCATAATGCCTTGCTGGGATTGCCCGGCAGTGAAGACCGGTTTACGGAAGACCAGATTCTGACCGCCCTTGAAACGTATAAAGGGATAGATGCAGCCCGGTTAAAGCAACATCTTTTTTATTTTTTACAGGAAGTGATTCCTGTAGCTGAGGCCCTTGGATTACAGATGGCGATACATCCGGATGATCCGCCATATCCGGTACTTGGTTTACCGCGAGTTGTAAGTACAGAAAAAGATGCGGCGGAATTACTGGCAGCAGCACCGTCAACGGCGAATGGATTATGTTTTTGTACCGGTTCATTCGGAGCGAGGGCTGATAATGATTTACTGCATATGTTGAAGCGGTTCGGGGATCAGGTACATTTTCTGCATTTAAGAAATACCAAACGCGATGCGGATGGAAATTTCTATGAAGCCGATCACCTGGATGGCGACACCGATATGTATGAAATTATAAAAGAAGTATTATTGATCCAGCAACGGAGGAATTGCTCGATCCCTATGCGGCCGGATCATGGTCACCAGCTGCTGGATGATCTTCAAAAGGAAACATATCCGGGGTATTCAGCGATTGGGAGACTGAGAGGGCTGGCAGAACTGAGAGGTCTGGAGTATGGAATCTGGCGTAAAATGACTTACACTGAGGGGTAATCATTACTTATTCTTAAGCAGTTTTGGTTTAGTGAATTAAGTTAAAAGCTAAAGGAAATCGTAAAACTACATATACGGACTAAGGGGATTTACTTAAAATTCATTTTTTTATTCCAATAAAAGGGCTATAAGACAATGATTTATGCAGGTTTCATTGAAAATTTACTTAATTTTTCAATGGAAAAAACCTTGACCGCTCAACGCAAACCACTATCCGTATGGGAAAAATTACTATTCTCCTCGTCGATGACCATAAACTGATCCGGGATTCCTGGTCATTTATCTTAAACAGCGACAGTCGTTTCCAGGTTATTGGCGAAACCAGTAACGCTGATGAAGCCGTCGAAATCGCCCGCACCAAAAAGCCCGATATTGTGCTGATGGATATCAACATGACACCGGTTAACGGGTTCGAAGCCACCAAGTTAGTTCGAAAATTTTCACCGGGTTCCAAGATCATTGGTATTTCTATGCATTCCATGCCGGCTTATGCACGACGTATGTTGCAGATCGGTGCAATGGGGTATGTTACCAAAAATTCTTCCAAGGACGAACTGATTAATTCAATTGTGGAAGTATATGGTGGTAAAAAATATATTTGTGAAGAGGTAAAGAATATCCTGGCGCAACAAGAGCTTGAGGATGAAGGGGGCACACCGGATATGAATGTATTATCCCGGCGCGAACTGGATATCGTAGAACTTATTAAAGAAGGGCTATCGTCCAAAGAGATTGCGATACGACTGGATATATCCCTGAAAACGGTTGAAGTTCACCGATATAATATATTAAAGAAACTTAGTCTTAAAAATACCGCTGCCCTTGTCAACTTTATAAATGTTCATGGGCTCTGATAGCTGCCTAATTGTGCTTTTCCTGAAGTAAAGCAATACGGTTCACATGAATCGAATTTATACCCGTCAGAGTATTACCATCGCTGTGGTAATCACTTTTGTGCTGGTCTCTTTTTTTGCATGGTATTCCTATGTAAATATGAAAAGGGCACGGTACGAGACTTTACAGGTTAATAAGACATTACAAAGTCTGAAAGTACTGGAAAACCTGATGGATGATGTGCAGGATATCGAAACAGCCAACCGCGGTTTCCTGATCTCCGCCAACCGCGATTTTCTTACACCTTATGATGCGGCAATCTCCAATCTTTCTACAGATACTACCGCCATATTAAGTCTGGATGGGATAACAGAAAGCCGGAAGGATTCTTTAAAGTCCCTCGTCCTACTTACAAACAAAAAACTGAAAATTGCGGCTCAGACAGAAGCGTTAGTGTCAAAAAATAAGGTTGATTCTGCGTTGTTGTTGGTTCGGTCAGGGGCCGGCATGGAGATTATGGACAGTATCCGGAATCTGGTGCTGGCTTTAGAAACAACAGACCGCAAAGTGCTGAATTCCTCCAATAGCAGTCGTGAAATCGCGGCTACAAACACCGCCCGGCTTTTTGTCATACTGAGTATATGCTTCATACTCCTGACCTCCTTAATCTTTTTTATCATCCACAGGGATCTAAAGCGAAAGGAGCAATATGAAGCTCGTATCGCGTACCTCGCGGAGCTTACAGAGCGTACCAGTGATGCGATTATTTCTATCGACCCTCATCAATTTATAATCAGCTGGAATAAAGGAGCGCACAACATTTATGGCTATTCCTCGGAAGAGGCAATCGGGAAAAAAATCAATGAACTGATCCGGAGCAGTGCACTTGAAAAAGGGGATCAGGAAATTCAGCGGGAAATTGCCATCAAGGGCGGGATTGAATTTGAGTCGAATGATTTTACGAAAGATGGGAAAAGTATTTATTGTCACATCTCTGCGACCGCTCTCAGGGACGTACATGGCAAACTGACCGGTTTTGTATCCGTGGTCAGGGATATTACGCAACGGAAACTGGCTGAAAAGCTTATATATGAGTTCAATCATGAACTGGCCGCAAAAGTTAAAGAGAAAACAGAGGATATCCGGAAAGGAGAGGAAAAGCTCCGGCAGGTGCTGGACAGTGCGGCTGGGGAATTCTATGTGATCGACCTGGATTACCGTGTGATCCTAATGAGCCGGATGGCAGAAGTGAATCTCGAATCGGTCTGGAAACATGTTATACGATCAGGGGACCGGATAACGGATTTTATACCTGAAAACAGAAAAGAAGCCGTTCTTGAAAGTTATAAAAGGGCATTTGGTGGAGAAACTATCGAATATGAAACCCTGGTGGAAGCGGATCAGCAATTCAGGTGGGTCAGTATTCAGTTTACTCCTGTGCGCAACGAATTTAATGAGATTACCGGAGCATTTGTAGGCACCAGGGATATTTCGGCCCGGAAGAAAGCAGAAGCCGGATTACAGGAAAGTGAATCCAGGTACAGGACACTGGTAGAACAGGCGACAGAGACCATTGTACTCGTTGATGGGCAGGGGCATTTTATACAGGTAAATGAAGCCGGTATTCGTCTGCTGGGTTATGCACGCGAAGAAGTTATGTTGATGAGTCTGATGGATATTCTGGTACTGGAACCCGGAGATCCTCCGCTCAGATTTGAACAACTTCGCTCAGGAGCCAGTATACTGAGTAACCGGAAAGTGCGAAGGAAAGACGGGGTGGTAATTGAGCTGGAGCTCAGTACAAAGATGTTGTCCAACGGACATTTCATTGGTATTGGACGGGATATTTCAGAAAGAATGCGGGTACAAAAAGCGTTGACTGAAAGTGAAAACCGGTTCCGGGCCATTTTCAATACACAGCTGAATATGGTGACCTTGCTGGATAAAGATGGCCGGATCCTGGAGGCGAATAAAACGGCCCTTGCAATAACCGGGTACCGGAATGAGGATGTGATTGGCAGGTATTTCTGGGAAATCAGACTCTGGCAGAATGAGGAAGAGCGGGTGGCAAGAGTCGCCAGGGTGAAAGAAGCCATTCACCGGGCTGCTGCCGGTGAACTGATCAGGTATGAGGGTGAGATATGTATGAAAGAAGGAGCTATTGATGTGGTGGACCTATCCATTAAACCAATACCCGGGGCTGATGGCAAACCCATGTTACTGATTATGGAGGGCCGGCTGATTACCGAGATTAAAAAGGCGGAAAATGAAGTAAAGGAAAGCGAGGCTAAATACCGGGCTTTTTTCGAATACAGTATGGATGGTATTCTATTATCCTCACCGGATGGGGCCATACTTTCTGCAAATCCATCCGCCTGCCGGATGTTTGGCATGACTGAAAAGGAAATTGTTGCAGTCGGGCGGGTTGGTCTGATTGATAATGAGGATCATCGGATACAGGGATTATTGGATATCAGAAAGAAAACGGGTTATCTGGCGGGAGAACTCAACTTTGTACGCAAAGATGGAACCCGGTTTCCTGGCGAGTTCAGTTCTGCCATTTTCAAAGATGCTTTTGGACGGGAACGAACCAGCCTGATTATCCGTGACGTGACTGAACGTAAAAGGATTGAAGAAGAGATACGTCAATCCAACAAACGGTTCGAAATGATTTCCCGTACCACGAATGATGCCATTTGGGAATGGGATATCATCACCGGGAAAAAATGGGCGAATGAAAATCATCAGCTGTTATACGGTATTAGGGTTAATGATCCGGTTCCGGAAGAATATATTTGGCGGAGCCGGATACATCCGGATGACCGGCAATTGATCGTCAGCCGGCAGGAATCCACACTGGCATCCACGAAAAATGTGTTCATTTCAGAGTACCGGTTTTTAAAAGGAAACAATGAATATGTTTACCTGTTTGACCGTTGTTATGTTGAAAGAGATGATGCCGGGAAACCGGTCAGGATGACGGGGAGTATGATGGATGTCACCGATCGCAAACGTTCAGAAGAACAATTAATGGAAAGTGAACAGCGGTTGCGGCTTTCGATGGAAGCAGCCAAGCAGGGTTTATATGATCTGAATATTCAGACAGGCGAAGCAATCGTAAATGAACAGTATGCCCTGATGCTGGAGTATGATCCCCGTGATTTTAATGAAACCAATGAATTCTGGCTGGAGCGAATGCATCCGGACGACCTGCCTGCCGCACAAAAAGCCTTTTCGGAGTATGTTTCCGGACAAACGGCAGAATACCGGATTGAATTCCGGCAACTTACCCGGAGTGGTCACTGGAAATGGATTCTCTCCATTGGAAAAATCGTGGAATATGATGAACAGGGCAGGGCATTACGTATGTTGGGAACACATACGGATATTAACAGCCTGAAAAGTGCAGAAGAAGAGCTGATCAGGACCCAAAAGCGTTTTCAGAACCTGGTAGAAAATATTTCCGGTGTCTATTGGGTGAATGACCTGGAAACACAGCAGACATTGTATATCAGTCCGTCTTATGAAACAGTTTGGGGAAGGAAATGTGAGGACCTTTATCAGAACCCTGCTGATTTTATAAAGTCAGTACACCCGGATGACCTGAAGAAACTGGTGGATGCGTATCATCACATTGCAGAAAAGAAACAGTTCAATATCAATTACCGCATTGTCCGGCCTCAGGGAGATGTACGCTGGATTGCGGTTAAAATAAATGTAGTAACCAGTGCGGATGCCCATCGCATGGAATATGGGTATGCAGAAGATATTACAGAACAGCGCAGGGCAGAAACGGACCTGCTGGAGTCAAATGCCCGTTTCCAGATTGTATCCAGGGCTACCAGTGACCTGGTATGGGACTGGAACCTGATCACCGGCCAGTTATGGTGGAACGACAACTATTATTCGAGTCTTGGGTATAAAAAAACCGCTGATCTGGTGGATGAGAACGAATGGTATGACCGAATCCATCCTGACGAGCGGGAACGGGTCCGCTTGAATGCCAATAAAACATTTAAAGGTAAGAGCTCCGTCTGGAGAGATGAGTACCGCTACCGTAAGGCCGACGGCAGTTACCTGCATTTTCTTGACCGGGGGTTTATTATGCGTGATCCGGGTGGTCAGGCCATTCGGATGATCGGCTCCATGATCGATATGACGCCTATTTATACTGTCCAGCGGAAGATAGAGGAAAGTGAAATGCGGCTGCGGACAATTCTGGACACAGACCCGGAATGTATCAAACTCATGGACGAAGATGCTTGTCTGCTGGATATTAACAGGGCTGGTTTGCTAATGGTGGAGGCAGATAACAAAGACAAAATACTCGGCATTTCCGCTTTACAGCTCGTGGATGGCAGTCAGCAGAAGCATTTTGCCCGGATGGTGAAAGATGCCTTTAGAGGTAAATCAGGCAATCTCGAGTTTGAAATGATTACTTTTAAGGGGAACAGGCGCTGGTGTGAATTAAGCGTGGTCCCGTTTCTTAATACGGATAAAAAAGTGATCAGTGCGCTGGGTGTAACGAAGGATATCACCGAACGTAAACAGGCAGAAACGGCAGTCCGTGTGAGTGAGGAAAAATACAGAACCCTGGTGGAGCAGGCGGCTGACTCGATCGCTTTGTATGATTCGGATGGTCTTTTACTGGATACCAATACTTCCGCTTCCCGTCTATTGGGTTATTCAAGGGAAGAGTTCAATGGAATGCGACTTACCGATGTACTCCTCCCGGAAGAAATAGCGGAGAATCCGGTACAGTTTGATGTACTGAGTTCAGGTATATCTACAGTTAAAATCCGCCGTATGCGGCGTAAGGATGGAACGGTTGTGATTACCGAGGTCCGTTCGCAGCAATTGCCGGATGGTCGTTTTCTTTCAGTGATCAGGGATATGACGGAGCGGATAAAAGCAGAGGAAGAGCTGAAGTCTTCGTATAAAGCAGTACGGAGCCTGACTGCGCACCTACAGAATATCCGGGAAGAAGAGCGGACCAATATTGCCCGGGAAATTCATGATGAACTCGGGCAACAGCTGACGGTGCTAAAAATGGATGTGGCCTGGCTGAATAAAAGGTTTCAGGGTACGGATGAAAAAGTAAACCAACGGTTGAAAGACCTCCTGATTATGCTTGATGAAACCGTTCAGTCGGTCAGACGGATTTCTTCTCAGTTAAGGCCAAGCCTGCTGGACGATCTCGGGCTGACGGCAGCTATGGAGTGGCAATTGGGTGAATTTGAAAAGAGAGCGGGTATTAAAACCAGTTTTAATGCGCCAAATGAAGAGATTCCGATACCGGAATCATCCAAAACCGCACTGTTCCGGATCTTTCAGGAATCGCTTACCAATGTGGTTCGTCATTCCGCAGCAAAAAAACTGACCGTAACACTTAAAGAATCAGACAGCTGCCTGGTCATGACCATCACGGATAACGGCAAAGGATTTGATCCGTTGAAAGTGGCAGAAAAAAGAACATTGGGAATACTTGGAATGAAAGAACGGACAGAAATGATCGGAGGAACCTATGAGATTAATAGTATTCCCGACCAGGGAACTTCCGTAATTGTATCAGTACCGGTTATTAAATTTGCAGATAAACAGGATTCAATATGATCCGAATATTAATTGCCGATGATCATGCGATCGTCAGAAGGGGAATGAAGCAATTATTGCTGGAGCAATATCCTTTTGCCGAAATCGGGGAGGCGTCCAATGTGGAAGACCTGATCAGATTGATCGTGAACCAGAAAAAATGGGACGTGGTGGTTTGCGATATGAATATGCCGGGCCGGAGCGGACTGGATGCCATCATGCAGATAAAGGAAATAGCCCCCGGTCTGCCGGTACTCATTATGAGTATGTACCCGGAAGACCAATATGCATTACGGGTGTTAAAATCCGGTGCTGCCGGTTACCTGGCCAAGGAAACCATTCATGATGATATCGTAAAAGCGATAGAAACTGTAATCAAAGGGAAACGATATATCACGCTTTCACTGGCGGAGAAACTTGCAGAGTCGGTTAACAATGAAACAAAAAAAGCACTCCATGAGGTGCTTTCCGACAGGGAATTTGATGTGTTTAAGCTGCTGGCCTCCGGTAAGACTATCACCGAAATTGCGATTCAGTTATCACTGAGTTCAACAACCGTCAGTACATACCGGTCAAGGATCATGGAAAAAATGAAAATGAAAAGCAACGCAGAACTGGCCCGCTATGCCATCGAATCGAGGTTGATTTAAGCCCGGTCTTGTAGACTAAAGGCTACAAATCTTTGGCCATTGTATTACAGCCCCTTAATGGGGCTTTTCTTTTATTTGTAACGTAATACCTGATTCCTGTCCTGAAAAACACACTTAACATACTGATTGTGGATGATAATCTGAATTTCATCAAACGAATGATCAGTATTCTCGACGACGTTAAGTATCCAAAGAAAATCAGCATTGCTTCCGATTTTAACAGTGCCAAGGAGGAAATGGCCGCAGGCGGTCATGATATCCTGTTACTGGATATTAATATGCCCGGCAAAAGCGGCATTGAATTACTGCGCTATATCCGGGAAAAGAATTCCGGAACGGAAGTGGTAATGCTGACCAATCATGCTGAAGCGTTCTACAGGGAGCAGTGCAGGGAACTCGGCGCCCAGCATTTTCTGGATAAGTCGAATGATTTTTTACAGGTGCCGGAGATCATTAATGCGTATTGCAGGAAGAATATTGAAACAAGCCAATCAGATCAGTATGCGGATTAAGTGGAGTGATTTAAAAAAGGTTATCGGGGAAGTGCAGCTTTCACGGGATAAATATATTTCGCTGATCAGGGAAGATGGAACGATTCTTTCTGCCAATTCAAGAATGACCCGTTCCCTGCACCTGAGCAGTTATAAAGAAAATGTGTTAAATCTTTTTGATCTTTTGCATCCGGTTAACAGGAAGAGTTTCGCTGAACGCCTGTCAGAGTCGGATCAAAAGGGCACCGTAAGTTGTGTGGAAGCCTACCTGAAAAACGGGTTATACCATCCGATGAAATGGCATATCACCCCGATGCCGGCTAACGGGGAATCAAGAGCCTATTTATGTCAGGGGTATAAATTACTGGATGAGGACCGTACCCGTGCATTCTACCGGTTAGGTGAATATAATTATCAACTCATTTTTGACAGCCTGGACGCCGGCATATTATTTCAGGATGCCCGGGGAGAAATCATTGCAGCGAATCAGAAGACAGCGGAGATATTGAATATATCTCTGGAGGATTTGTACAATCTGAACCGGATCGCCATTCAGTGGAATAAATCATGGGATATCCGGAACGAACAGGATCAGCCCGTTTTGTTTGCAGATACTTCATTTATAAGGGCCCTTGAAACCCGGAAAAGACATGCCGAGGTATTGGTTATCCGATTGATAAACGGGGAGCAGCGCTGGCTGCACCTGAGTTCACAGCCCTTGTTCCGTGATCACAGCAGTATCCCTTTTGCGGTTGTATCCAGCATCACGGACCTGACCCTTGAGAAAAAGCTGATACGTGAACTTAAAGAACGAAAAGCAGTACTCCGTTCTTTCATGAAACAAACACCAAACCTTGCATGGGTAGTGGATGACCAGTCCAACCTGCTTTTTGCCAGCCGCCATTTTTACGAGTTTTTTGGAATAGATGAAATGATTGCTCCTGATAAGAGTATTCTTTCAATGGTTCCACCTGCTGTAGCCGAAGCCCTGCTTGGAATCCACCTACGGGTATTGGAAACCGGTAAATCAGAGGACCATATTCAGCGTATTAAATGGGCAGATGGGTCTGATTATGTATTTCATATTGATATTTTCCCGATAGAGGGTATTTCCGGAAAGAAAGTACTGGGTGGTCATGCCGTTAACCTGACCGAAAAATTTAATGCGGAAAAGCGACTCCGGGAAACCAACGACCGTTTATTACTTTTATCCCGTGCCACGAGTGATGCAATCTGGGAATGGGATATGCAAACCGGTCAGATTTTCCGCAATGATGCCCTCATGGATTTAATCGGATATCATACCGATATACCCAAAGGACTTTCCTGGTGGCTCCGGCGCATTCATCCGGAAGACCGGAACCGGGTGGGGGATGCGGTAAAACAAAGTACTGAGGAAGGAAAGCAATCCTGGGAAGGAGAGTACCGGTTTAAATGTGCGGATGGAGAATATAAGCACATGCGGGATAAAGGATACATTGTCTATGAAAATGGGCTTCCGGTAAAGATGATCGGATCCATTCAGGATATAAGCAATTTCAAGGAGCTTGAAAAAATGCTGATAGAAGAACGGCTGAAAAGGCATAAAGACGTTTCTGAACTGGTGATCCAGGCCCAGGAGAAGGAACGGACACAGATCGGACATGAACTGCATGATAATGTTAACCAGATACTATCATCTGCGAAATTGTTTGTTGAAATGATACAAACGGATGCTGCGGATCAGCAGTTGTACCAGTCGAAAGGATTGGATTATATCAGCCTGGCTATTGAAGAAATCCGGAAACTATCGAAGGAACTGGTGGCACCCAGGTTGAAGGAGAATAATCTTATTTCCTGTATCAGTCAGTTACTGGAAGATACCCGTATGGCCAGTAAAATTAATATTTATTTTATACAGGATTTGAGTGCGGACTTATTGTCCGAAGGTAAAAAAGTTACGCTGTTCAGAATTCTCCAGGAACAATTGAAAAATATATTGAAGCATAGTTCGGCCACCCAGGTGGAGGTGTTACTTGAAAGTGATGATCAGTGTGTCCGGATGCTCGTTAAGGATAACGGGATCGGCTTTGAAGCCAATCAGACCTTCAGGGGCATTGGCTTGTCCAATATTTATGAGCGCGTGCGTTTTTATGACGGCACTGCCGATATCAAAACGGCAGCCGGTGAAGGTTGTCAGCTTATTGTCAGTATGCCGCTCTTGTAGAAGTTTTACTTATGCCTTTTTTCAAGTGTACGTACCACATCCGCGAGTGTAAATCCTTTGTGTTGCAATAAAACAAGGTAATGAAAAAGCAGGTCAGCAGCCTCTCCTAAAAACAGTTCCTGGTTGTCATCTTTACTTTCAATCACCAGTTCCACCGCTTCTTCCCCCACTTTCTGCGCCACTTTATTAATGCCTTTAGCAAACAATGATGCCGTATAGGATTTTTCATCCGGATTATTTTTTCGGTCAATGATTATCCGCTCCAGTTGTTGAAGGCTGAAGGACGGATTTTTTTCATTGAAACAAGTGTCAGTGCCCGTATGGCAGACCGGGCCGGCCGGTAGTACCCGGATCAACAACGTGTCATTGTCACAGTCGGCTTTTATCTCCTGTATATGCAGAAAATTGCCCGAAGTTTCTCCCTTGGTCCATAAACGTTGTTTGCTGCGGCTGTAAAAAGTGACTTTACCTTCTTGTTGGGATTGCAGGAAGGCCGCTTCATTCATAAATCCCAGCATCAATACCTGTAAGGTTCCTGCATCCTGTATGATTACGGGTATAAGGCCATCGTTGTATTTGGAAAAGTCTGGTTGCATAGTATTCGTTTGATTAAGTATTCGTATGCTTGCTATCTTCCTTCCCGCTGATAATTTTAAGGAGTTGATCGTACGATTCTTTTCGCTTCTCCTGCTGTTCCTGCAGCCGGTCCATTCGTTTGTTTTCAAAATACCGGTAAAAACACCAGGCAATACAAAGGGATATGAACAGGATCAGTATCATAAGCGGACCGGTATCTGTTGTACCTGTAAATATCGTTTTAATTCCTGAACCGGTATTTCCCGGAAGTGGAAAATACTGGCTGCGAGGGCCGCATCGGCATTGGCCTTTTTGAATACATCGGAAAAATGTTCCATCGTTCCGGCGCCACCTGAAGCGATGACGGGAATGGCAACCGCTTCGCTGATGGTTTTTGTGATATCCAGGGCAAATCCGTTTTTCGTACCGTCATTTTCCATCGATGTCAGTAATAGTTCACCCGCCCCACGCGCTGCGGCTTCCCGGGCCCAATCCAATGCTGTTAATGAAGTGGGGGTGCGTCCGCCATGGGTGACGACCATCCAGGTATTATTTATCAACTTAGCATCAATTGCAACCACCACACACTGACTGCCAAACTGCATCGCCAGTTCATTGATCAGTTCCGGGCGTTTCACTGCCGAGGTATTCACGGATATTTTATCAGCTCCATTATCCAGCAAGACC
Source organism: Bacteroidota bacterium (assembly GCA_963169885.1). Lineage (GTDB taxonomy): Bacteria > Bacteroidota > Bacteroidia > Chitinophagales > Chitinophagaceae > JJ008. The sequence goes on along the minus strand of CAUJFR010000103.1, from coordinate 3,920 downwards.
CTAACATCTTCCACCGTATTAATTCCACCACCTACGGTGAAAGGGATATTGATATGGGTGGCTATCTCCCTGACCAGGGCCGCCAGTGTTTTCCTTTTTTCTGTGGTGGCCGTGATATCCAGGAATACAAGTTCATCTGCCCCCTCTTCACAATAGCGCATGGCGAGTTCCACGGGGTCGCCGGCATCACGGAGTTCCAGGAAATTGGTTCCTTTCACCGTCCGGCCATCTTTTATATCCAGGCAGGGTATAATCCGTTTAGTGAGCATTTTATAAAAAGCGTTTTAGATCGGCCAATGTAATCCTGTTTTCATAGATCGCTTTACCAATAATGGCGCCATCACAACCCGCCTGTCTTAATTCATCCAGCTCCGCTACTTCAGTAATACCGCCACTGGCAATCAGGTCAATGGAGGGATGCTGGTTCAGTATTTTTTTATATAGATCTATAGCCGTTCCCTGTAAAAGTCCATCTTTTTCCACATCGGTACAGAAGAACTGTTTCACCCCTTTGGTTTTATATCGTCCGATCAGTTCAGCTACGGTGAGGGTAGTGGATTCTGTCCAGCCACGGATCACGACTTTGCCTTCTTTGGTATCGGCACCAATGATAAATTTTTCCGCACCAAATGCCAGTAACCATCCTGAAAAAGTGAATTCATCTTTTACCGCAATACTGCCAACTGCGGCAAAGGCCGCTCCGGAATTAAAAGTGATCTCCACATTTTTCTGTGTACTGATCCCTCCACTAAAATCAATGGCCAGTTTGGTTTTGCCGGCGATTTTTTCCAGTACTTTCCAGTTCTTTACTTCACCGGCTTTGGCGCCGTCCAGGTCTACCAGGTGAAGCCTTTTCAGACCGGCGCCCTCGAACTGAAGTGCTACTTCCAGCGGATCTTCGTTATAAATTTTCTTCTGTTCGTAGTCGCCCTTCGTCAGGCGTACACATTTTCCGTCAATGATATCTATGGCGGGTATAATCGTCATCGTCTATAGGGTTAAAAAGTTTTTTAAAATCTGTTCCCCGGCTTTGGCGCTTTTTTCCGGATGAAATTGTACGCCATAAAAGTTATTCCGTTGCAGTGCCGAACTATACGGATGAATATACTCCGTTGTACCCGTGGTGAATTCGTTCAATATGGCATAATAGCTGTGGACAAAATAGCAGTATTCATTTTCCTTTACCTGGGTAAAAAGAGGTCCTTTTAATTGCTGTATAGAGTTCCATCCGGTCTGGGGGACTTTAAAAGCCGTTTCTTTATTCCGGAATTTGCGAACGGGCACTTGTTCAAATACACCAAGACAGGAAGTGTCATTTTCTTCGGAATACGCACAAAGCAATTGCATGCCCAGGCAAATTCCCAATACGGGCTGTTTCAGTGAAACAATGAGTTTATCCAGTTCCCGCTCTTTCAGGTATTGCATCGCTGTACTGGCTTCACCGACACCGGGAAAAATTACCTTTTCCGCTGCAAGGATTTCCTCGGCATCATCCGTTACAACAGCCTGTATCCCGATGCGTTCCAGGGCAAAAAGGACCGACTGTATATTTCCCGCGTTGTATTTTATGATGACGGTCTTCATTATAACATTCCTTTAGTACTGGGCAGTTGCATATTTTCAGGATCTCTTTTCAGGGCCATTTTCATGGTTTTCGCCAGTGCTTTAAATATGGATTCTATCTTATGATGTTCGTTTTCTCCTTCCACCTTAATATTCAGATTACATTTTGCGGCATCGGAGAAGGATTTGAAGAAATGATAAAACATTTCAGTCGGCATGTCCCCGATTTTTTCTCTTTTAAATTCGGCTGTCCATACCAGCCAGCTGCGTCCGCCAAAATCCAGCGCTACCTGGGCCAGCGCATCATCCATCGGCAAAGTGAAACCATAACGGGCCACGCCTTTTTTATTCCCGAGTGCCAGGGAAATGGCTTCCCCGAGCGCGATACCGGTATCTTCGATGGTATGGTGTTCGTCGATATGCAGGTCTCCTTCTACCTTTATCGCCAGATCAACACCACTGTGCCGGCCCAGCTGATCCAGCATATGATCAAAGAAATGAAGCCCTGTGCGGATGTTGGTTTTGCCTTGTCCATCCAGGTTCAGCGCAATACGGATCTTCGTTTCATTGGTATTTCGTTCATGTACCAGTTCCCGTTGTCCCAGGCGCAGGTATTCCCAGATATCTTTCCAACTGATTGTTTCGAGACCAATCACATCGCGAAGGGTGGTCATGTCATTATTTACTTCCGCTGCACCAAGGCTGGCATCATTGTTCAGCCAGATCGCTTTGCAACCCAGATTTTTTGCGAGCTGCACATCGGTGATCCGGTCGCCAATTACAAAAGATCCGGGAATATCATAGTCCGGATTATTCAGGTATCGGGTCAACATTCCGGTAGCAGGTTTACGCGTCGGTGAGTGATCTGCAGGGAAAGTACGGTCTATATGCACATTGCTGAAAAATATCGACTCATTTTCCAACGCCGTCATTACAAATTCATGCACCGGCCAGAATGTCTCTTCCGGAAAAGAGGAAGTGCCAAGACCGTCCTGGTTGGTGACCATTACCAGTTCAAAGTCCAGTTCATTGGCAATTTTCTTCATCCAGGTGAACATGTCCGGGTAAAAGGCCAGTTTGGAAAAGGAGTCCAGCTGGTAGGTGGGAGGGGCTTCCTGGATCAGGGTGCCATCCCGGTCGATGAATAGTATCTTTCTCATGCCATATATTTTTTAAGGGCTTCCAGTAATTGGTTGTTTTCCTCGGGGGTGCCAATAGTGATGCGCAGGCAATCGTCACACAACATAACTTTAGAACGATCCCGGACAATAATCCCACGGCCTGCAAGATATTCATAGATCCGGCGGGCATCGGTCATTTTTACCAGGATAAAATTGGCATCAGAAGGATATACTTTTTCTGTAACGGGCAACGCGAGCAAGGCTTCACTCAGGTTGTCTTTCTGTACTACGGTTGTTTTTGTCCAGTTATTAACGCTACTGATATTACTCAGTGCTTCCAGTGCCAGTTGTTGCGTGGCGGTATTTATATTATAGGGGTACTTGACCCGGTTCATATAATCAATTACCGGCTGACCGGCAAAGGCCATGCCCAGCCGCAGCCCGGCCAGTCCCCAGGCTTTTGACAGGGTTTGAAGGATAACGAGATTGGGATACTCTGTGAGTTCAGTAATAAATGTTTTCTGGCGGGCATAATTAATATAGGCTTCATCAATTACCACCAGTCCGTCAAAATTATTCAGCAGCACTTCTATTGCACTCCGTTCAATACTATTGCCGGTTGGGTTATTGGGCGAACAAACAAAGATCATTTTGGTGTTCGCGTCCACGGAGGCTTCGGTAGCTTCCAGATCCAGCTGGTAGTCTGTGGTCAGCGGTACTTTTTTTACTGCTACGTTATTGATTTCGGCACACACTTCGTACATGCCATAGGTAGGAGGAAAGAGGATCACATTGTCTTTGCCCGGTTCACAGAAAATACGGAAAAGCAGGTCGATGGCTTCATCACTGCCATTGCCAAGAAAAATATTGGCAGCCGGTACTCCCTTGATCTGACTGATTTTTTCCTTCAGCGGCATTTGCAGCGGATCCGGGTACCGGTTATAATTATCCGGCAGGGGTGAGCCGAATGAATTCTCGTTGGCATCCAGGAATACGGTAGCGTTGCCGCTGAATTCGTGGCGGGCCGAGGAGTAGGGCGTCATGTTTTTTATATTCTCCCGTACCAGCTGGTCTAAGTTAAATTCTCTCATGGTCGTTTAATCTGATTGCGATTGCGTTTTTATGGGCGTCCAGTCCCTCAGCGGCTGCCATCAGCATAACAGTGTTGGCTATGCGCTTAAGCCCTTCGGCGCTGAGTTTCTGAAACGTGATTTTTTTTACAAAGCTGTCGAGTGA
>CAUJFR010000102.1 GCA_963169885.1 Bacteroidota bacterium | reverse complement strand
TTTGCCAGCCCAGGTAAAAAACGAGTTGCTGGATGATCGTGACGCCTGGTTCTGGGATTTTAAGGATGCCGGCAAATTTTTCAGGCCACAGTTTATTGGCAATAAAAGTTATATCATTTATAAAGACTATGAAGGTTTGCTGGAAACAAATGGCACAGTCAGCGGTACCCGGGTTTTAAACAGTACCGGGGGAAAAGGAGAGATTTTCGATGTGGTTGCTACAGAGAAATTTCTCTATATGTTGACGCGTAGTAAATCAACGGATGGTCAGCGCTATCATTACAAGTTGTTTCGTATCGATCCGGTAACGGATCAGACCATTCAGGCAACTGACCCTGCATCCGGAAAGACCGTTCAGTTTGCCAGGGAGATAGAAGGTGGGGACATGTCTTACCGCCTGAGTGCGTATAAAAACAGGGTGATCTTTGTGTTTTTTCTGGAAGCGGGAATCCTGCCTTTTAAAAGTCTGTCGGTGCTTCATGACGAAGACCCGGTACCAGCGGTCCATTACCTGGTTTATGAAACGGATATGAAGTTGAGCAGCGAGAATCTTTGGAAACGAATAGCGGTCACTAATGACAAAGTGTACTATTATGATTCGGCTAATTATAAAGTGCAGATCAAAGAGTTCAGGAAGACCAATGGAAATAATGAGCGTCCCAACTATTATGATTTTGCCGGATTTGATTTTGCGAAGAATGGTATCCGGATCCTATCCCTTTTCGATAACGCAAATGGAGAAGCGTTTATGCTGGGCGCATACGAAAAAGGGGCCGATAAAGGCCGGCACTTCGTACTTCAGTTTAAAGACAGGAAAGCCACGGTGCTGGCAAAATTTGAAAGTAACCTGGACGAGGTGGTGGTAAATAACGGTACTATTTATTTGTTTGGATACCGGCGGGTGGTGGAATTGAAGATGGATGGCACACTCCAGCCTGTATTATCGCTGCAAGGGGAAAATGGGCTATCCGCTATCGGAGAAAAAAGAAAAATGTTATTGTTTCAGGGAACAAGAATGTTTTACGGGATCGATGCGGACCTCGGCAGTATGCTCAGGACGGAATACTGGTGTCATGACCTGGCAGCAAATAAGGACTATAAAATCGCCACGGTAGATTTGGAGAGTATGTATAATGATAAGGTCCGGGAGCGAAATTGGCTGCATGTGGCCGGGGATTATTTTTATTTCCTGGAACCGAAACAGGCCTATTATATCCTGAAGCGGAAAAATTTTATAACAGGTGCTCCTGAAGAAGAGGCCGCTATTACCGGTTTTGACGGTACTTCCGCCAGCGGAACCGTTGGGGATATTCACCAGGCAGGACAGGTGATTTTCTTTTGGGGAAATTTCGCGTATAAAAAGAAAGTAAAAAAGAAAACAAAAACATTCAAAAATAGGGTCATCGGAGCGGTCAGTTTGCAGGGGTGACGGTAAGAATTCAATTATTCTGAACAACTATGCGTGTAAAACAAACAGTGAAAAATATGCTGGCCGGCTTTATAATTATAATAGCCGGAAATGCTCTTTTAGCCCAACCCCCCGACAGCGATGGGGACGGAGTGCCCGATAGTGAAGATGGATGTCCAGCCGTAAAAGGCACGAAGGCCAATAAAGGTTGCCCGGATGCAGCAGCCACAAAAACGACCGGTTATTTTGCGAAGGATGATTTTACTGCTATTCTCGATGTGATCTGTAAATCGGAACTGGCGAAATACCGGCATCCGCAGGTACCGGCGCAGCAGATGGAGGGAGTAGCCACTACCTTACCACAAACCGGAGTGAACAAACAATTCCCTGTGTATTATTCCACCGATGGGAAGGGGAGCTTTATCGCGATGCTGATCCTGAGTAATCAGGTCAATGAGTTTGCCAAGGCGTTAGATTTTGTTCAACAGCAACTGCTGATCAATTCCTCTTCCTGCCTGGCATATAAGTTATTCAAACCGGTGCCAACCCCCTCAGGCGATACTACATTTTTTGCCTTCAACCAGAATGATGAGGGGCCGCTGATGCAGATAAAAGTGTATAAACACCGGGTCAGTACCACTGAGCAGTATATCATTTTAGGCGTGGAAGCCGTACCCCGCCGAGCGCCGCCAGTTGCAAAAGTTGCCGACCCGGCGCTCTGTAATGAGTTATTGAAAATTATGGAGGCGAGCGGCGAGGGGTTTAAAAACGTGCGTTCTAACCCGAAGAAGAACAGCATCACGGGACTCGACGATTATGAAACCAGTCTGCCAGGCCTCGGACTGGAGAAGAGAAAACTCCGGGTGGAAGACTGGTATGATGTGATGGAACTGAAGGAGCATAAAATTATCACCTATGACGCCAGCAGTTTTGTTGAGAATAAGGAAAAGGCGGAAGCCCTGTTTAATCAGTATGTGGCTAAACTCGAATCCTGTGGCACGTTGAAGGATCGCCAGGTAGCACAGACCAAAAACCTGATCACCCTCAGCTATTCAGTCCGGGTGAATAACCGTGTGAAAGAAGTCAGTCTTAAATTAATGGACCTTGGAGAGGGATATGTGATATCGGTAAATGTGACGGATAAATATGCCAAAGTGAATTGAGGGCTGTTTAACGGAATAAAGTCAACACATGAAGATCCTTACATTTTTATTAGTGATGCTCAGTTGGGGCAGTTCAACCTTGGCACAGGACTCTCTTGGAATCTATGCACGGGTTAAACCGGGTGCGGTGATCTATGACGATTATAAACTGATCCATGATCCGAATTTTATAAAAGCCCTCTCCCAACGTGGTAAAGTGTATGCGGCCGCCGCAGAGCGGATTTCCATCACGGTAAGTAGTTTTGCAAAAGGACGCCCGAAC
>CAUJFR010000101.1 GCA_963169885.1 Bacteroidota bacterium | reverse complement strand
AGTTTCAGGATGGAGATGATTTTCAATTGTTTTATTTTATTTGAGTACCGGCTGACTTTCTGGTTTTTTGGAACAGAAACTGCTGAAACCAAGTTGTTCCGCGTCTTTTTTCAATAATTCAAAATCCGCGTCACTCATGTTATATACTGGCAGACGGAATTCGCCGCAATCCATGTTGATCAGTTTCATATAAGCTTTTCCGGTGGCAATGCCGCCATACTTGCCCAGGAGCCGGATCATGTCAATTGATTTTTGTTGTAAGGCCTGGGCCGTTTCCAGGTCCCCGTTATCAAAAGCATGAATAAGATCGTAATAGAGAGGAGCTGCATAATTATAGGTACTGCCCACGGCACCTCTGCTACCCAGGCTTAACGCAGGCAGCATGTTTTCATCACGGCCCCAGAGCATATCATATTTTCCATCCTGGAAATTGATACAAGAGAGAAAGTCCATGAAATCTTCATGTGTGTATTTGATGCCGGCAAAGTTGGGGATGCTTTTATCGACCGCTTTCAACAGATCATACATCGGGAAACCGACGCCGGTCAGTACGGGGATGTGATAATAGTAGAAGGGCATATCTGGTACGGCCGCGGCCACTTCCGCACAACATTGCGCCAGCATATCCACATTCGCGGGTTTAAAATAATAAGGGGCGGTAAACGAAACGGCGTCAAGCCCGGTTTTTCTCGCATGCAGGGCCAGTTCAATACTATCATTCAGGCAGGTGCCGCCTACCAATGGCATAACCGTAAAGTGGGGATCATTTTTGGTGCAGGCGGCCCAGGCTTCGGCCACCGATTTTTTTTCCTGGAGTGTCAGCGACACTCCTTCACCGGTTGAGCCACAGATAAAGGCACCGGTTACCCCGTTTGATTTCAGCAAGTCATAATAAGCAGGAATCAGTTCGAGGTTCAATGTGCCATCCTTGTGCATGGGAGTAAACGGGGCAGCGATCAGGCCTTGTAATTTTTGATTTGCCATATAATTTATATAACGTGAAGTTATTGTACAATTTGTCTAAAAAAAACCGGGGGCAAGAATACCCCCGGTGATTGCTTGCTGTATACTTAGTGCTTATGAGAAATTCAGTAATTAATAACCGGTTGTCTGCGTTAACAGCGGATCTGCCTGCAACATACCCAGCGAAAGCGGTAATAGAAACTTAGCCGTGCTGGCAGGCGAGAAATAGGTTGGATTCAGATTGGCATATACATAAGAATCGCCGGCTCTTCTTAAAGCCCACCAGCGTTTTCCTTCTCCGATAAATTCTTTCAGGTATTCTTCCAATATGGCATTCATATTAGTGGTGACATCACTGTTTACATATGGGGTATAACCGGCTCCATAGGCCCTGACCCGGATGGCATCGATTTCAGCGGACGGATCTTCACCCAGTTTTGTTTTTGCTTCGGCAAGCAACAGCAATACGTCTGCATACCGGTAAATGGGAAAATCGTTATTGTAAACCTGTGAGGTGCCGGCGGTCGTGCCCACATATTTTGTGAGAAATACCCCGCGGGTGGCGAAAGGAGATGCATTGGAATACATTACCCGGAAGCTGCTGTTTATGCGCTGATCAGCCGGAGGTGCGGTAAGCCGGTTAATCATGGCCTGGTTCATACCTACCCGGTTCGCTCCATTTACATAGGGATAGGCGGTGGATACAGTAGGGGTGGCTGCCTGGGTAAAAGAAAGGGTATTTGCCTGAATTGAATTAACCCTGAAGTTCGCAAACATACCCATTTGTGCCTGTTGCAGTTCGTAATTGATGGCGAATATAATTTCCTTGTTATTACTTTTTTTCGTGGGGTCAAATATATCCGCATAGTTGCCTTGAAGGTCGAGGGTGGTTCCCTGGAGGTTTCTGACTTCCTGTAATGCGTTTTTTGCCGTGGTGAAATCTGCATTCCCGCCTCCCATATGGGTACCTGACCAGATAAACACATCTCCTTTCAGCAACAGGGAGGCCATCCGGCTCCAGTAAACCCGTTTGCCTGCAGGCAATGCATTGGAGGCGCCAAATAACTGAAGGGATTGTTCAATATCCGCTTTTACCTGTGTCATGACGGTGTCAGCACCGGTACGTCTTTTATAGGTTTCCGCAGTATTGGTAATCGTTTCAACCGGTTCTGTATTTAAAGGCACAGCTCCCCAGGTTCTGACCATGGTATAATATACATATGCTCTTAAGCCATAAATCTCCGCCAGTATCCGGTCTTTTTCGGTTGAGGTCAGTGTTGTTTGAGGGATAATATTTATAACATTATTGAAATTATAGATAAGGTTGTAGAAGCCGCCCCAGTTGGTGAATGGCACATTCAGATTGCTGATATTGTGCCGGTACAGGTTTTGCAAACCGCCATCAACTGATTCGGTAAACAATCCATCCACCCATATATCAGAGCGCATTTCACCCAACTGGAAGAATGTGGCATCAAAGGCCCTGAACCGGCCATAGGCTCCGTGATAGAGGGTTCGGGCCGCATTCGGGTCCTTTAAAGCCTGATCTTTACTGATTGTGTCCTGCGGCACTACTTCGTCCAGTTTTTTGGTGCATGACAGGATGCCCAGCATGAGCAGGAGCGCTCCTGATATTAATATTGTTTTATTGTATTTCATTTCAGTGTTTTTTGTATTGAACAATCAATTATAATATTACCCGTACACCAATGGTCAGTCTTTTTGGTAAAGGGAATTTGCCCTGATCTACGCCGCCGAATTCGGGGAAGTTGCCGCTGTAGCCAGAGAAATAAGCCAGGTTGGTTCCGGTAATATTCACACTCAGTCCTTTTAACCGGTTGCCGAGGTATTTACTGAGTATTTCAGGTGACAGATCATAGGCCAGTGTCAGTTCTCTCAACATAACATAGTCGCCTTTCTCCCAAAGATTGGCTGCCGGGTTGTTTCCGCTGGCATCTGTTGCATAGTTTCTTCCCTGGTTGGCCCAGTAGTACCGGGGCATTGTTCCGGAAGGATTCGTGGTTGACCAGGTTTTCAATACATCAGTGGTGGAGTTCTGAGAACCTTGTACCTGGCTCATGCCACGCACGATCTGATTGTTGAGGATCACAAAACCGAAGGCGTAATCAAAGCCGGCATAGAGGCGGATGCCTTTATAGGAACTGCTGATATTGAAACCTCCGATATGTTGAGGGGTGGTGCGGCCTACTTTGACAAACTGGCGGCTGTCGATTGTGTCGTTCTTATTCACCTGGTGCCATTGTGCATCTCCGAGTTGTTTGATCCGCTTATTGGTATAAGGGAGGAAAGCATTGTACACATTAGCGTCCGCGGTAATCTTGGTCAGGTCGGTATAAATGCCATCCCACTTCGGTGCCCATACTTCATCCAGTCCGATACGTTGTCCTTCCACGAGTCCACCCACATACATCTGTTGTCCCGGGTTATTGGGATCCCATACAAAGAATCCGCTGGTCCGGTTTCCGGGTAATCCGTTAAACGGTAATTTTTTTGCAAAGCTTTTTACATGAAAGTAATTGGCACCGGCTTCAAGGCTGAACCCGTCTGCTTTTTTGGATTCAATGATTTTTGCATTCACAGCAATTTCGATTCCTTTATTCTGCAGCTGGCCCAGGTTGGTGGTAAAACTGCTGAATCCGGTTTGCGAGGAGATATTCAGTCCGGCAAGTTTGTCAAAGACATTCCGGACGAAATAATCCATATTCAGCATGATCCGGTCATTCAGGAATCCCAGGTCGGCGCCGATGTTTAAGCTGTTGGTTCTTTCCCATCTTACATCGGAGTTGATGTAGGAGGCCACATAGGTTCCGCCAAAACCATTGTATGTACCGGCATTATTATACACCTGCGAAGTGGCAAAGAAGCCCAATGAGTTTACGTTGCCGTTCACGCCATAGCTGATCCTTGGTTTTACACTGCTCAGGTATTTGGATACCAGCGAGCCTGAGTAGAATTTTTCATTGTGGAGGTTCCAACCTGCGGATATACCGGGGAATGTTCCGTAATAATTTCCTTTTTTCAACCGGCTGGAGCCATCCACGCGGATGACAGCGGTCAAAAGGTATTTGTTCAGGTAAGTGTAGTTCACTCTTCCGATTGCGGAACCGATTCTTTCCCACTGGTTAAAGTTGGAGGAAGCGCCTGCCGGATTTATAATGGTGGTACCCTGCAGACCTGGAGGTGTAGAAGCCGTCAGCCAGGGAATTAAATCGGTGGGAGCTCCTTGTGAAAAACCGGAGTTTACATAGTTTTTGAAATCATAAAATTCACCACCGGCCAGTGCGGTAACAGTATGGCCGCTGAAGTTTTTATTAAACTGCAGGAAGGCATTGGTGGTGTACTGGATGGTTTTTGTATTATTAAAACTGGCAGCCCTGTTGGTGTTGAACGCACCGCCGTTTCCTTGCTGGAAGGCTTTTGTAAAAAAATTATTATTGGTGTATTGGAAATAACCGGATCCGCTGGCCAGCATTTTCAGATAGGGGAGAATGGTATATTCGAGATTGATTCCACCGAGAAAACGTTGCTGGTTGGTGTTGTTCACCGTCAGATTGCTCCAGTAGAGCGGATTACCAAGTGTTACATCATTGGGTCCGGGTAATACCGTACCGGATGTATCATTTACATAGCGGACAGTCGGGGCAACGCCAACAAAGCGTTGCAGTAATCCGCCTGCAGCACCCCCTTCCGGATCCACATTATTAAATCCGCCATATGGCAAAGCCTGTTCAACATGATAGGCGCTGATATTACTGGTAACTTTCAGGTTTTTGCCTACGTTCAGACCTCCGTTGAAATTCAGGTTAAAGCGTTTCAGCTGTGAACCGATGATCATACCATTGTCTTTTACCATTCCCAGCGAAAGGGCATGGGAACCCTGGTCATTTGCACCGGAGAAATTAATATTATGTTCCGTTGTATTCACTTGTTGCAGGATCAGTGCTTCGCGGTCTTTTGCACTTAAGTCAGTATAAAGAATGCTGTCGGTCAGACTTGCATTGAACGGGTTGGGATCCACGAGCAGTTTCCAGCGGGGATCATTAAGCAGCTGACGGTTCTGATTATTGAGCAGCTGAGTGGTATATAAACCTTCAGCTCCTCTCCAGCCGGAGTTCACGGCCCATCCCCAGGCACCTAAGAGCTGGTTCCGGTCAGTATTCATGGCATTGGTATTATTATCCAGTGAGTCGCCTCTGAAGCGGGACTGAATACCCAGCCGGTTCATACGAATATAATCGGCCGCAGTGAGGTAATCAGAGGGATTGCGGCGGATATAGTTTGTTGTCTGGCTGAATGAATAGGTCACGCGTGTTTTGCCTTTTTGTCCTTTTTTGGTAGTGACCAATACTACGCCATTGGCAGCCCTTGCACCATATATGGCAGTAGTGGCAGCGTCTTTCAGCAGGTCGATACTGGCAACATCGTTGATGTCAAATCCATACAGGGATGGTACAATGACCCCGTCGACAATAAAGAGCGGTGTACCTCCGCCGCCAAATTCGGTTCCTCCCCGAAAAGTGATCGAGGGTGTGGTGCCGGGTTGTCCGGAACGTTGCTGTACTCTCAGACCGGGAGCATTACCCTGGAGCACGGTGGCTACGTTTGTGCTGGGACTATGTTCGAATGTTTTAGGACTTACAGTAGATACCGCACCGGTAACCTCTTTTCGTTTTTGGGTACCATAACCGGTAACTACCACGGCATCCAGCACACTTACTTTTGTTTCGAGTGAAAGATTAATGGCCGTTTCAGCACCCACTTTCACTTCGCGGGTGGTAAAGCCCGTCATTGAAAAAACCAGCACATCACCGGTTGCGGCTTCAATGCTGTAGTCACCGGATGTGTTGGTTTGTGTGCCGGTGGATTTACCCTTAATCGTCACCGAAACGCCGGAAAGCGGTTTCGCTTCATCATTCAGGATTTTACCGGTAATTCGTTTGGTTTGCGCAAAAGTTATTGTTGCGACAAGTGTAAACACTGCAAGGAGAGAAAGCCTTAAGCGTTTTAATTTCATGACAAGCAGTTTAAGTTGTGTATTATGTATGACATATCAAAAATAATAAAATTGCATTCATTTTACCAAAAAGAAAATTTAAATTTTATAAAACATTGATAAATATATATTTATAATCATTCTTTTTAAAATTCTGGTTTTTCAGTAAATTAGCGTAGAAATATTAAGTAATACATATTAATGTAAACGA
>CAUJFR010000100.1 GCA_963169885.1 Bacteroidota bacterium | reverse complement strand
GGTCATAAAGCATTTGCTAGAAGTGGCCTGGCCGGCCACTTTCCAGTTCTTTATTCAAAGCGGCAGCTGGATCGTGCTGGCCTGGCTGGTATCCGATACCGGGGGCACGCATGCCACGGCCGGCTACCAGGTCGCCATCCGCAATGTGGTGTTCTTTATATTACCAGCATGGGGACTCAGTAATGCGGCGGCCACCCTGGTAGGACAAAACCTTGGGGCCAATCAACCGGAAAGGGCGGAGCGCAGTGTGATCCTGGCCACCCGGTTCAATGCCATTTTTATGGCCGTGGTAATGTTCATCTTCCTGCTCTTTGCCTCCCCTATTATCAGCATTTTCACCAGTCAGCCGGAAGTGCATCGCTTCGGCGTATTAAGTATGCAGATCATCGGCAGCGGCTATATCTTTTATGGCATCGGGATGGTGATGATTCAGGCGCTTAACGGGGCGGGTGATACCAAGACGCCCACCTGGATCAATATAGCCGGCTTCTGGCTCTTCCAGATTCCCTTTGCCTTTCTGCTGGCCAAGGTCTTTAAGATGGGTCCTGTTGGCGCTTTTATCGCCGTACCCGTGGCCGAGACCCTGATCGCGCTGGTGGCCTGGTATTATTTTAAGAAGGGGAAGTGGAAGGAAGTGAAGGTGTGATGCTTGTTGGTCACCCTTCGATACGTCCCGCGTAAGTTTTATTCTCCAGCCCTGAAATGAATCTTATGCGGGACTACTCAGGATGACAACATCATTCGGCTCCGAAAGTTGAAAAGCAGCGGAGGGCTCATGGATTTGATAAGTCTTCTACGGCACCTCTTAAGAATCGAAATGTTGTTGTCATCCTGAGTAGACGCCCAGCAATTTTTCAGGGCAGGAGAAATATCATCTGCGTCGTATCGAAGGAGACTATTCGTAAATTGTACTTTAAAATAACCCCCATGAGCAACAACGTCCTCGACTCCAATCGTCTCCGGCAGGTGTTCTTCATTATAATCATCTTCTTGCTTGGCATTTTGCTGAGCTGGCAGTTGTATTCATTCCTGCCGGCCCTGCTGGGGGCGATTACCTTATATATATTAATGCATAAGGCCATGTTGTACCTGACCGAGAAGAAGAAGTGGGGGAAGGGCTGGACTACGATTTTACTGATGCTGGTCTCTTTTATTGTCATCCTGCTGCCGGTGGGACTGCTGATCAATATGCTGTCCTCCAAAGTGACTTATGCCATCCAGCACTCCTCTGAATTAGTGACGGCACTCAAGAAAGTGGTGGCCGATGCGGAAGCACAATTGAATATGGAAATACTCAGTGAGGAGAATATCAATCAGCTGGGGGATTTTATTGCGAAGAGTCTGCCGGGCATTGTGGGAGCCACATTCAATTCAATCAGTACGATTTTCTTCATGTACTTCATCCTTTATTTCATGCTGATGAATGCCCGGTATATGGAAGACACTTTATATGAGTATATCCCCCTGAAAGATGAGAATGTCAGCCGGCTGGGCAAGGAGGTTAACAGTATGGTGGCTTCCAATGCCATCGGGATACCGTTGATAGCCTTTGCGCAAGGCCTGGTGGGACTGATCGGTTATTTAATACTGGGGGTGAAGGAACCTTTTTTCTGGTTTGGGGTCACTTGTATTGCCGGGATGATACCGGTGGTGGGAGCGGCGCTGGCTTATATCCCGTTGGCCATCCTGTTCTTTGCCAACGGGCAAAACTGGCAGGGGATCGCCATGCTGGTGTTTGGTTTTGGCATTATTGGTACGATTGATAATGTACTTCGTTTTACCTTATTAAAGAAGCTGGGCAATGTGCATCCGCTGACCACGGTTTTCGGGGTCATCATCGGACTAAATCTCTTTGGCTTTATCGGGCTCATCTTCGGACCCTTGCTGATCTCCTTATTTATGTTATTGCTCCGGATCTATTCGAGCGAATTTATTACCAAGCAACGCGATATACATAAGATAATGGAGAACTAAGTTCCGTTATGCGTATTCTTTCGCAACTAAGTACCGCATTCATCCGATGCATAGAAACTGTTCTCGTAAAATCCCCCATCTCTTCAATTACGGTTGTACGTATTAATCCTTAATTCATTAAAAAACAGGATATTATTACTATAAATTGCGGGGCTGCGATAATAATTTCGTCTTGCGTTCCGTTTAAGAAAAAGTAAATCCGTACCTGTTTGAGAAAACTAATATTCCCGATATCCCTGGGGTTTTTGTGCAGTTCCTTTAGCATAAGCCCCGCTGTTCAGGCCCTGAACAGGATTGACGATGCAATAACAGCTTCCTCTCTAAAAAACATCCGGTTTTCCCCAGTAGTAGCCGACGCGGCCACCGCGCTTTATAACAGTATAAAGCTGGAACAACTGGGACTTTCCAAAGCGGCTTTTGATTATGCCTGGAAGGGGTATGAGTACCTGCTGAATAATAAAAGTATCAGCCGGAGCAATTACCTCACGATCTGTGATTTCAGTCAATCATCGCTGAAGAAGAGAATGTATATAATCGATATTGAAAATAACAAACTGGTTACGCAAACCTATGTGGCCCATGGCCGGAATTCGGGCGGTGAATATGCCAACCGTTTTTCCAATAAGCCGGAGTCACTGCAAAGCAGTCTCGGTTTTTATGTCACGGCCAATACCTATATCGGCAAGCATGGCTTATCCTTAAAGGTAAACGGTATGGAACCCGGGATCAATGACAAAGCGATGTTCCGGACAATTGTGATTCACGGTGCGGATTATGTGAGTGCGGGAAGAGCCGCGGCCGGTGGTTATATGGGAAGAAGCTGGGGTTGTCCGGCAGTACCCAAAGAAGAAGCCAATAGTATCATAACAACGATAAAGAACGGCACCTGTTTATTCATCTATCACCCGGAAAAGAGTTACCTGAATGGATCAAAAATATTAAACGGCTGATTGGACACACAACAAGGATGGATGATTACAAAAAAAGCTCAACGTACCCTATGGTTGGGCTTTTTTGTTTTTTTTAAATCTTCTACTCTCTTATGAAAAAAAGTGATACACTAAGCTGAAGAAAACAATTTAAACTGCTACCTAGTAAGTACAGTAAATGAAAGAAATCTTAACTTAGCTAACGACCCAACTGGTCCTAAATATGGGGAGTATTATAATTGCACGAGTATTTACTGTTATTAAACGAGATACACCCTATGTAAATACCCAAAAATTTGTTGATTAGTAGTTATTTTTTTGATAGAATACGCCAATTATGGGTTATCCAACCTATATATCAAGGTGTCTGTAGAAGTTTTTGGTAGATATCTTTGTATAGTGAAGTAAATTTCAGTGGGTATGTTTTCAAAGAAGAAAAACAAATTGCTCTGGTGTGAGGTTGTTATTTTACCTGGCTGTGTAGATGTAGAACAGGTTATATGATACTCTCTGCCTTTCGCTAATTGAGAAAAAATGGTTCCATTGATGGTATATCTATTTCCCATTTCTGACTTTCCAAAGTAAAAGTAGTAGTTAGGGTAAATTACCTTCTCTTTTTCAATAAATAAACTCTTTGGTAGTAACTCAGGGTTCACATTATAACCAATCTGTTGTTTCAATGTGTAGTTACCTGCATATAGTCCTTTTTGCCTTGAGATTTCAAAAGATTTCGAGTGATAAATATAACTGCTATTTAGTGAAGTTACATTTAGCACATAGATCAGTACAACCTTGTAAAGAGTGTACAAAATAAAAAGACTTAGAACTGTGTAAATGATAACTTTCATTTTCATTGCAGCAACTTTAGTAGATCATCAATACGTATTCCTGGGTTCTTCTTTTCTGTTGCAGCTTGCTTAGCTGCAGGGAAGTAATTATTCTCTGTGGTAGTGTATGGTATTTCAGACCTACCCTGATACTTCGTAACTTCAGATTTTTCGCCATTCTTTAACCCTCCAGCATCTAAAGCTTCCTTAGCCACATGGGTACAATCTTGTTTACCTAAAACGTAAGTAGTTCTAGCTTCTTCCGCTGCGGCTGTTTTCATTTTCGCATCAGTGGCGTAACCCACCGTCCAACCCATCTTATTTGTAGTGATCCGTTGTAATAATTTTGATTACAAAACGGTTATGCAAAACGGTACTGAGCAAAAAATGTTTAAGGGTATCCGCCGGTGGCAGCAGAGTGGCCTGAGTCAGAAGG
>CAUJFR010000099.1 GCA_963169885.1 Bacteroidota bacterium | reverse complement strand
AATACGCAGATAATGCCCAATGCAGTAACCGGAAGTGGAGTGAAATGACCGAGGAGTTCCGGGCCATCCGGCGTGCCAATGAAATTATGTTTGCTTCTTTTAACGAAAAACAACTGGAGGCAACGGGTACCGCCAGTGGCTGGCCGGTATATGTACTTGGTATCGGCTATATGCTGGCAGGTCATGCACAACACCATCTCAACATACTCAACGAACGGTATCTATAATTTAATCAGTCTGATCCAACAAAAACGGGCGTATTTGCTGGTTTCTCCTGCTTTAGGATTGTCCAGTTCAAATACGCCCGTCAATATCTTTTAACTACGCTTTAAAAAGCCTTTTTTAGTGGCTCCTCAGTTTTAGCTTTAACCAGGTTTTGCTGGCTGATGATATCATTCATGACTTTTACCGCCTGGTCAAGGTAAATGTCTTTCTGCAAACTCTTCAGCCATAACTGGAAACGTTCCTGCTTGGTTTTATCTTCTGCCCAACGATTTAATTCCGTTGATAAGGCACTCACGTTGAGCTGATTTTTAAGCTTCAGTAAGGACTCCAGTTGTTTTACGGTGGCTTTCACCTTATCCTGCTCTTTACGGTATTTCTCCAGCTGCAGTGAATACTTCTTTTCACTCTGTTTGGATAACCAGTCAGTGGATTCGGCAATCAGCCGGAATGTCGGATCCCCTTCCAGGCGTTGTTTGCTGAGCTGTTTGATCACGTCAAGGTCATAACCGGGTTTCCAGTTATTGTAGCCGGCTTTGGTGATCTCATCCCAGGGCAATGCATCTTCACTGTCCTTTTCGCGGACTTTCAGGTATTCCAGGTTATCGGGCAATACAATATCTGAATTCACCCCCTTCAGCTGAGTGGATCCGCCATTGATCCGGTAAAATTTCTGCAATGTGAGTTTGACCGTACCCAGATCGGAGTTGGACATGGAATACCCATTCTCCGGATCAAGGCCAATATTGCGCTGTACAGTTCCTTTACCATATGTGGAGGTACTGCCGATTACCACCCCGCGGTTGTAATCCTGTATGGCAGCGGCAAAGATTTCAGAAGCGGATGCACTGAATTCATTTACCATCACCGCCAGGGGGCCTGTATATAAAACACCGCGATCCTTATCCTTTAACACACTGGGTTTATTTTCCCGGTCTTTCACCTGTACAATCGGGCCATCTTCAATAAAGAGACCGGCCATCTGTACCACATCATACAGAGAACCTCCGCCATTGTTACGCAAATCAATCACTATCCCATCTACTTTCTCCTCTTTCAGCTTTATTACTTCTTTCTCTACATCCTTATAACTACGGGCACCATTGGGATCTTCAAAATTGGCATAAAATTCAGGCAGATAAATGTACCCGATTTTCGCAGTCCCTTCCTGTACCACCGCACTCCGGGCAAAGGTCTCATCCTGTACAATTTTATCACGGATCAGCGAAACAATTTTTATAGAGCCATCCATTCTTTTCAACGTAAGACGCACTTCCGTTCCTTTTTTACCACGAATTACTTTCACTGCATCAGTTACCAGGAATCCGGTAAGATCCACCGGCTCATCCTTTCCCTGGGCCACTTTCTGAATAATATCACCCACTTGCAATTCACCGGATTTAAAAGCAGGACTGCCTGTAACAATGCTGCCAATTTTAATATTGCCATCATCATATTGTAAAGAAGCGCCGATTCCAAAGAAACTGCCGCTCATTTCCTCATCAAAATATCGTTTATCAACCGGTGGGAAAAACTCGGTATGCGGATCCATCGTGGTGGTGATAGCGTTCACATACAGGTTGAATTTATCATCATCATTAAACTTAAAACGATACCGTTCAAACGTGCGGTCCATGATCCGCTTTACCCGCTCACGCGCCTCTTTTTCCAGCTCTTCATCGGTTTTAGCGACGAATCCTTCCTTTCCCTTATTTTTTTCCCGGATATCCAGCAGATCTGCATAACGTTCCAGGGTCATGAATTTCAGCTTGGTTCTCCATCTTTCTTTCTGAGCAGTGGCATTGCTGGTAAAATCCAGTTTATCGGCATCCAGCATCACGTCCTCATCTACCGTGAAATCAAAGGGTTTGGCCAGGATCTCAGTGATCATTGCTGATGCCTGTTCCACCCGGACATTAAATAATTTGCCGGCAGTCAGGGGAAACTCCACTGCCGCCCCGTTGATTTCATCATCCACCCGGGTTTCATATTTTTTCAGGGCATCCAGATCGGACTGCTGAAGTATGTTTTTATCCGGATCCAGTTCGCCAATGAATTTCTTGAAAACTTTCTTTGAAAACGCATCATTGATGGCCTGCGGACTGTAATGACCTTCTGACAACATCTGACCAACCAGTTTCATGATTTTTTCATAGTTACCGGGAGGAGGAGCACTGCTGACCGTCTTTCCCATTGACTTGAACGCCAGGAAAGAAGCCGCAACCAACATCAGCACAACCAGGGGGAGTCTCTTCATATTTGTGAGGTATTTAATTATATTGGACATAGAACCAAAAATAACGCAAAAACCCTGCTTTTCTTGTCTTTACAGGCTTTTAACAAGCCTTTTTGATGAATGGTTCAAGCCTTCGTACGTAAACATTCGTTATTCCGTTGATTTATGG
>CAUJFR010000098.1 GCA_963169885.1 Bacteroidota bacterium | reverse complement strand
CTGAATATCGACAACAATCCTGTTGAAAACAGCATCCGGCCTGTGGCCTTGGGCCGGAAAAATTATTTATTCGCCGGCTCCCATGAAGCTGCACGCCGCAGTGGTATGTTGTACTCGCTGCTCGGTACGTGTAAGATGCATTGGATCGAACCTTACACCTGGCTAAAATAAGTTTTACGCGTTATCGCCGATCACCCTGTCAACAGGATAGCGGAACTTTTGCCTCACCGGTACAAAAAATAATTGACTGCAGAAAGATGTAGTTGGCCGATGGCTTACTGAGTAACTCAGGGGTTTCAATTATACTATTCCTATTTTTAATACTATTTCAGTTTTGACTAAATTAGAAGGAAATCAGAACCTTAATTTGTTCATTCAATTCAGATTTCAAATCCTTTAATATTGGCATTTCAAGCCAACTAAAAGCACCATTACTAATTTCAATTGGTGGAACACTAATAAATATTTTTCTATTAAGCCCCTTACCTTGAATATTAACTAATAATTCGTCTGCTTCGTTTAATATTCAGTTTTTTATACGCTCTGTTGATTTGCTGTAAAGGCGTGTTCAAGTTCATTAAATGAATCTTGGGTTTTAGATACAGATTTCTTTGTTTCCGCTTTCTTTGGTGCTGACGTCTTCTTGGTTGCTAAAATGGTTGTTTTTTAATGTGGCAAAAATACTCTTATATCTAATGTGGATAAATTCGCTAATTGTTCGCTAAGAACATTTTTAAAAAGAAATAACCACTTGAAAATCAAGTGATTATTTCTTTATTCTGTCGGGAGGACAGGATTCGAACCTGCGACCCCCTGGTCCCAAACCAGGTATTCTACCGGGCTGAACTACCTCCCGCACACCCCGTATTTCAGGGGAGTGCAAATATACAGGCTTCCCGGTTAAAAGCCGGAGATTTCTTTTTGTATTCTAAAAGAAAAAAAGAGGCTGTTTCAACTGTCTTTCAGCCGGTTAAACCAGATTATGGTATTACGGACGCTGAAACACAGTTAAAACAGCCTTTATTATTGTATTGCCACCTTCTTAACGCTTAACGGACCAGGCTCAGTGGCGAAGAAAGCGAATACGTTACAAACCGGTCCAGTTTGCCGGTTGACATATTATTCTGGTAAACAGTAAACTCTACCCTGAAATTCTTTCCGGCCAGTTCGGGTATTTCCTTGTAAGGAAACACCAGCTGGAGGTCCTTTCTGAGCAGCTTATTATATGTTTTGCTGGTTTTCGGCAACAGATTCATTTTAAGATAAGTGCCGCTGTTCCCACCCCAGTTGTATTTCAGGCTTGACGTGGCTATATAATATTGTCCATCTTCCGTAGTCAATCGGGCCACATAATAGGCATTGGCCAGTTTAGCCCCGGTTTTTACCGTAAAATAAGGCGTAATGATCAGTGCTTTTTTCACATCATCCTTTTTCACTTCCAGTTTTACAAAGTTTGATACAATTACTTTAGGTACAGCCAGGTCTGACACTTTTTTGTCCTTTGGATACATAGCAGCAATGATTCGCTTATCCCCGTCTGACATTTCATAGTTCTCATCCACTGAATAACCATCTAATGTTTGCCAGGAAGGTATGGAATAGTGCATGATTGACTTTGGATCATAGGCTGTTCCATTGGTGAAGAACTGCTCACTTACTTCCAGGACATTAAAATCTGTCTTTGCCTTATCCCAATCATGTCGCTCATAGTATTTATATACGGTATCCTTATTCCATTTGATTGCACCGGGATAGCTTTGCTCATGTAATAAGCCCAACGCATGTCCGAATTCATGCATAGTCGTTCCTTTGGCTACTTTTTCTTTAAAGCGGGGTAGCGGAGACGGATAATCAATGATATCATCATAAAATTGCGGATACGTGTACTTGGTCAGGTCCTTCCCCTTTGCCTGCAGGAATTTATAGAAGGGCCCACCGGTTTTTAATTCAGTGATAAAAAAATCATGATCCAGAAAATCACTGGTATCCAGGTTCATGGTCTGGCGGGTTTGGGCACGCTGATCATTATCTACCCCGACAGCTGAATTGTGACCGAGTTTATCACGACGGCTCCCCAGGCGTATGCGGATATTTGTAGTCGGGGTATTATCCGGAACGAATTTCAGGGTGATATTGGCAAATTTCTCCCACTCTTTTGCATAGCGGGTAATCCGTTCCCGGATGGCCGGGCTGCCCACATTGTTCATGAACTTAACCAGGAGTACGGAGCCGTTCTCCCAGGTCTTGTAATTATCCGCCACACTCCGGCCGGTAGTGGTATCTGCCATACCTGGTAGCATATCGTCCCCTACCAGCGTGGTACAGGGCGATTTGGAAGGCCGCTTTTCTGACAATTCCTTTATCTGGGCATTTACCTGGATGCCTGTAACAGCAAACAGTAATACAATGATTAGTACCTTTCTCATTTGTTTTCAATTTTATTAGGAATAAATGTAATTTATCTACGCAATACAGGATATACCCTACCAAGGGTATTTTAACGCCAGTCCCCATAAAGTACAAAGGCACCCCAATAATTCGGATGCACAAAACGTGGATCTTTACTCAGCCGCACCTGTGCCTGTCTTAAAGCTTCCGCTTTGCCCATGACTGAAAGGTTCTCGTAAAAGTACTGCATCAGCAAACTGGTCGGTTCATCCGCCACTTTCCACAGACTGGCCACCACTGTTTTCACATTACTGATCAGAAATGAATTCGCCGGCGAAATACTCCAGCCCCTGACCAGTTCTTTACTTACCGCTGTCTGGCAGGCCGATAAAATAACCATACTGCAATCCGTAATGCCCAGCCGCTGAATCTCCCGCATGGTCAACTTCCCGTTATTGCCCTGGGTACTGTCTTTATCCGGCAACAGCTTGAGATAAGACATGGAATAGTCTGAAGAATAATTCAGTACTCCATGAGTGGCGAAGTGAATATACTTTTTAGTCACCAGGCTTTGTTTGGCCATACTCTCCGTGGCCCTTGTATCTGTATACACCGTGGAATCCGAACCCAACATTTTCCCGATTGTCTTCACTTCATCAATATTAAACCGGAGCGTGGCATCCGGTACCCCAAATGCCGCAAAAGAATAGTTATTCTTCGTCACAGGCGGCTGCATACTGTCAGAAAAGACCGACATTTTATTGGTATAAAAAACCGTATGGTCCTCGATCAGGAACCGGAAGGAACCTCCCTCTTGTTTTTTTCCAAGGCATTGGAAAGGCAGGTTACTGAATACACCGGTAGGTATAATGCAGAGTTTTTGTTTTCCGTTGATTTTATCGGCTACTGATTGGATCAGCACCTGATACAAATCACCGGAGAGATCGGTAAAATCAGCCGTGCTGGCTGTCTTGTCCTCATCCACGGGATCAGAGCGCAGGGACAAAGACCCCGTTCCTGTTTGCTTATTGGTGTTTTTAATTGCTTCAATAAAGCGGCTGATCCGGGGCGCCAGGTCCACCGTCATGGTATCCACCGCCAGCTTTTCTTTTGTCAGCGTAAAAATCATCAGCGTCTTATCATTCAGCAGGTACAGGGCCACGGCCACATCCGCGGGCAGTTTTGATTTATACTTATTGAATTCATCCGCATTTGATTTACTGAAATAGGTACCCAGGTCCGGGTACAGCTCCACCACATCGGATAAGAAATTATTGTAATCCGCTTCCAGTATTTCTATTTTCTTCAACGTTTCCTGCCGGGCCACCCCCTCCTGCTTTTCCAGGGTTCCTTCCAATGCCTTCTTTGATTCCTGCAAAGAAAATAATTTCTTCAAGGCCTCATTCTTTTCAGCGTCACTGGAATTCGTGGTCAACGAACCAGACAATTCCCGGATACCGGCTATATTACTCCGATTGGCATAGGACCAGGCCTGATTAATATCTCCCAGGTTATTATAAGAGAAAGTAATCTTATTAAATAAATCCGATTTGCGGGGATCATTATTAAAAATCTTTTTAGCCGCCTCTCCCCCATAGAGTCTATCCGTCAGCCTCTCCAGTAATCCAACGGCCTCCTTGAAATAAACCACCGCGGTGTCATATTGCTTTGCTTCGTATGAAAACAGTCCCGATTCATAAAATGCTTCCCAGCTGCCAGCCAGTTTGTATTTCAGCGACAAGGCAACCGCCTCACGTATACGGACGGCCGCGGTATCGGGCTTGCCTTGTTTCCGGTAAATACGGCCCAGGTTGATCAAGGCTTCCAATGCCTTTTCCTTTTCCCCGCTGGCTGAAGCAAATTGCCAGGCTTCCGTATAGTAGCTGATCGCATCGCTGAACTTCTGTTCCTGCAAACTGAGTTTACCGGCTACCTGTGCCATGCCGGAGGCAATCCGGTTCAGTTTCAACTTGCGGGCCTTGGGCAGGTAGTCCATTAACAGGGATCTTGCCTCTTTATACTTTTTTAAACCGATATAACATTCCGCCACATTCCCTTGTGTCAGCAGGTAGTCTTCATTGATGACGCCCTTTGGCAGTGTAGCCAGCGATTTTTGCAGGTATTTCAGGGCGGTGGGATAATCTCCCTGGCTCATATAGACTATACCGATATTATTATAGAGAATCCCCTGCTGTTTCTTCTGCAACTCTTCATTGTAGAGACTGTCGGCGTAAAGATTGGCCAGGATGGAT
>CAUJFR010000097.1 GCA_963169885.1 Bacteroidota bacterium | reverse complement strand
CCGATCAACCGCATATTGCCATAATCACCGTAGATCTGGATGGAATGTAAGGACTGATTACCGGCTTCATGTCCGTGCGGATCAAAATAATTAAAGCCGCACATCACATGACTGATCACCCCTTTATCATGCTCCATCAGGATCTGTGCATTGTCTTCCGCCTCCACTTTGATTTTTCCTTTATCATCCACCGTCCGTTCGGGATTTACAATACTGGTCATGGCCATGATGCTGCGGGCTGGTCCCAGTAAACCGGTTAAAGTGGCGATATTATACACGCCGAGATCCGGCATACTGCCCCCGTTCTTTTCATAGAAGAAAGCCGACCAGGTGGGGCCGGTATGTCCATACTGTCCGTGAGCTGCGGCCACCCGACCCAGTTTTCCTTCCTGGATCATTTTACTCATATATGCAAACTGCGGACTGTTGACCACGGCCGGTGCTCCCCAGATTCTTAACTTTTTGGAATTAGCCAGATCAAGCAGGGCTTTGCCTTCGGCATAGGTATTGGCCATTGGCTTTTCACTCCATACATGTTTTCCCGCCAGGAGTGCTTTTTTATTCAATTCCCCATGCAGTTGCATATCCGTCAGGGTTACCATCATATCAAAGGGTACGCCGTTGAGCATTTCATCTATATGACCGTATGTGGCCGCATTGACTTTATACTCTTTGTTCTGTGCCACTGCTCTTTCGGGCTTTATATCACAAAGACTCACCACTTCAATCCACTCCGAAGATAGTAACTGGGGTATATACCGGTTGCTTACGCTGCCACATCCTATAACCGCCACCCGGAGTTTTTTATCCGGCATAGAAGCTGCCCAGCCTTCCAGTGAGGACACGAGTAAAGCCGCCCCGGCCAGGGCCGTGGTCTTTAAGAATTTTTCGCGGGAGATTGTTTCTTGCATAGCTGTATCGTTTTACCATTGAATAATCAGTTCATTGCGGGGATTATCTGTCACCAGGCTGACCTGCTTAAAAACCGGATCGGCCAGATACAACCCTTTCACCCTGTCCTTCCCATAATAATCTTCCAGATCTTTCAACGGATCCAGCATTCGTCCTGTATATTGTACCGGCTCCTGCGATGCCCCATTGACATTTACCCGTTCCATCTCTTTTCCAAAGCCATGGAAGATCCATTGAATTTTTTTATAGGCGGAAATAAAAGATCCTTCCGTATCACCGAGTTTCAGTTGACGGCCTGAAGGGGTATACTCAATGAATCGTTTGGCAAATTCCCCTTCTTTATACCCATTGCCTTCCCCGGCATCTTCATAAAAAAGAAAGCGGTTATTAGTAGTACCCTTGTACACATGGATCTGTAAGGTGTCTGAAGCTTTGTCACGGGTGGACTGTACCAATCCCTGCACCAGAATGATCGCCGATGACTTTACAAACAATGGAATGGAATAAGCCGGTGTACCACTAATGATTTCCCGATTACCGGAGTACAACAAATCCGTAAAAAGATCATACCAGCCACCGTCCGGCAGATACACTTTCTTGCTTTTCTCCTCCGTTGTCACCGGCACGACCATGATCGCATCCCCGAAGAGAAACTGGTATTGGTATGTATTGTCATAAACAGGGGTATCAAAGGGATAATCCAGCGCCAGACTGCGGGCCACCGGCAAACCGGTTTGTGCCGCTTCATAAAATTTGGAATAGAGATAAGGCATCAGCCGGTAGCGGAAACCGATATAGGTTTTGGAAATAGCTTCTGCTTCTTCGCCATAACTCCAGGGCTCATTGGCCGTGGCAAAAAATTCTTTATGATTCCGCAGGTATGGCGAAAACACCCCAACCTGCATCCAGCGTTTGAAAAGATCTTTGGAACCATCACCAATATATCCACCCAGATCCGGACCGACAAAGGGCATACCGGATAAACCCATCTGACTATTCAATAAAACACCACTGAGCAATCCTTCATTGGTAGCCATATTATCTCCGCTCCATACAGCTGCATATCGTTGTACACCGGCAAAAGCCGAACGGGTGAGTACAAAAGGACGCTTGTCCTTTCCGAATCGAAGGGCGGCTTCGTAACTGCTTCTGGCCATTTGAAATCCATAGACATTCTTTGCTTCAGGGGCAGCTGCTTTACGGCCGTCAAAATCAAAGAGCAGGTTATCCGGCAGGTAACTACCCCCAACGGCGGGCTCATTCATATCATTCCAGTAACCCCGGATTCCGTTTTCTTCCATCCATTTCATTTTGCGGATCCACCATTCTCTTGTTTTTGGATTAGTGTAATCCGGCAAATAACAACGGAGGGGTGCTATTTCAGTTTCAAACAAACTACCATCCGCATATTTAATAAACACCTCATTTTTCAATCCATCGGTATAAGAATTATAGGTGCTGTCGAGTTTCACCCCGGGATATACCGAAGCCGTGAGAGAAATATTCATGCTTTCCAGTTTCCTGGATAAACCCGGTAAATCCGGAAAACGTTCTTTGTTTACACGGAAAGGTTCATAGTCCTGCTGGTAATCCGCATCCAGTACAATCCCATCCACCGGAATCTGTTTGCGCCGGAAGGTTTCGCCCAATATTTCTACATTGGACTGCGGATAGTAACTGCAACGGGACTGATGATACCCGAGACTCCATTTGGGGGGCAGGGGCATCTTACCGGTAATCGTGCTGTACTGATTCAGGATACCGGCAATAGTCTGATCATAAAAGAAAAAATAATCGGCTTCCCCGCCATCGGCATTGATCGATGAAAACTGCGGGGTGGAAATACCGAAATTGAATTGCGTCTTCCAGGTATTATTAAAATACAAACCATAAACCTGTTGGTGATGCACCCCGATATAAAACGGAATACTGATATACATGGACAAACGCGAATCACCGTACTTATAAGTATCTGTATTGTTAAGGGTAAAAGCCATTCCCCGTTTATCCAGCGGGCCAAGCACTTCACCCAAACCCAGAAAGCGTTCGCCTTCCTGCATTTTTTTATACAAGCTCACTTTATCGCCCAACCAGCTGGTGCCAAATCCTGCTCCCGGCATATCTTCCTGGATAATTTCACCAGCTGCATTCTTAAAAATCACCCGGAAATAAGGCGATTGTTCCACCACACAGGTCAGGGCGGGTGTAACAATTTCAATTTGTTTATCCTTATTGTTTACCACAGCCGGATAGAAACTACCCGTATCGGCTGCCAGTGCATATTGCACGGAGTTAAATGTTTTCTCCTTGGTAATCCGCACCCGGATGGTATTGGCCGACCAGGCTTTGATTTCAAAACGGGTGAACCGGGTTTTACCTTCAATCCCTC
Source organism: Bacteroidota bacterium (assembly GCA_963169885.1). Lineage (GTDB taxonomy): Bacteria > Bacteroidota > Bacteroidia > Chitinophagales > Chitinophagaceae > JJ008. Next base: position 2,191 of record CAUJFR010000097.1, on the reverse strand, counting down.
CTGGTATTTTCCGGTAACTGGTAATTGCATCTGCTGTACGCAGCTGGGCAGTCAGCGGCGGAATGAACAGGAAAATTCCCGCCAGTATATATATGCTATAAAATCGTTGCCTTAACATGCGTTTGGTTAGTCCGTTTAAAATTCAAGAGATGCCATTACCGGAAAATGATCGGAAGGATACTTCATATCATAAGAATCTGTAATGGTGGCAAATTTTCTGACCGTAAGTTTTTTATACCGGTTGGTGAAAATGTAATCAATACAACCTTCCGGCTGCTGATTGAACTTAAACCCGTTCCAGGTATCGGCCGGCCCATAAGGCGTTTCTGCTGATATTGTACGGGCATTATTCAGCTCCGTGTTCAGTATACTCACCGGTTCATCGGCGGGTTTTGAATTCAGATCACCCATGAATACCACCGGGTAATTTTTCCCGTCAGTCAGTTCCTTCATTTTTGCCAGGATCAGTTTAGCCGATTCAGTTCTGGCCAGTTTTCCCACATGATCAAAATGGGTATTAAAGACCCAGATCATTTTTTTTGTTTTCCCCAGCCGGAAAAGTCCCCAGGTGCAAACCCGGTTACAGACTGCATCCCAGCCCATCGAAACCGTATCCGGTGTCTGGGATAACCAGAACGTACCCTGCTTTACCGGTACAAATTTTTCTTTATTGTAAAAAATACAGGAATACTCTCCCTTCTCTTTTCCATCATCGCGGCCTACCCCGATATGATCATAGCTGCTGAGTTGTTCTTTCAGGTACATCAGCTGGTGATGCTGCACTTCCTGCCCGCCGATAAAATCAGCGCCATAATACTTCATCAGTCCGGCCACTTTATCCTTCCGGTTCTCCCACCAGTTCGCTCCATCCGATTTTACATCCAGACGGATATTAAAACTCATAACTTTTACTTCGGTCTGTGCCCCGCTGATCAGGGTAAATAACAAGGCGGTAAAGGCAAATACTATTTTTCTCATAACCTATTTTTTAAAATAAGGACTGCTGAAACCCAGCTTTTTTAACCCATTCTGTACATCCGGTATATTCATAAATAATTTCCAGAGCAGGCCCGTCCGGTGATTCTCGATCATGGTCACGATCGGTCCCTGGTCAATCGCCAGGTGGGATTTCGCGTACCAGTTGTGGTGGATACTGAAACCATCTACAAATCCATACTTGCTCCATATCTTATCGCCCAGTCCGTAATAGAAATAACGGAGGGCTTCCATACTTTCTTTCGGGGTATAAGGTAAGGAAGAAATGGCGGCCGTGGGCTGAATCACCCCCCGGTCATTCTGCGGACTATGTGCCAAATACCCTTTATAACTGTCCCCGGCAGTGAGTCCCCAGCATACATCACTATAACCCTTGAATTTTTTGGGATTCTCCATACAATAGGCCCGGTTGATCAGGGTATGGTTCTTGCCCTGCAGGAAATAATCATTCCCCAGTGAATCGGTCAACCCGTTGGGATCGATGCCCTGGAAAGTGTATTGTTCAAAAAATAAGGGTCCGCCTTTATCCTCATCGTAATTTCCCAACGGCAATGTATACCCGTAATATTGTTTTCCGTTTTTGAATCCCTGGCTTCCGGCCCAGGTACCATCGTAGGCGGCTTTGGGAATAGAATGATATTGGGAAGAAGCGCCGATTATATACGTGATCAGGCATTCATTATAGCCCCAAACCGGAAAATTCATATCAAAGCCGTTATTGGGACTCCAGTGCCAGTAGAGTTTGGGTTGTCCGTTGGTATGCCAGTTCCAGTTGGCGGCACCCCAGATCTGGTTGATCCGTTTACGGAGGTATACTTCCCGGGGGGTGTTGCCGGTAAAGTACTCCCGGGCACAGAGTAAGCCCATCAGCAGGTAGGAGGTCTCTACAATATCAGCGCCATCATCGAGACGGTCAAACTTAATCGTCTTGCCGGTTCTGCCGTTCATGAAATGCGGATAGATGCCATGATAGCAATCGGCATTAATCAGGAAATCGGTAATCTGAATCAGGCGTCTAACTGCCGTATCCCTGCCGATCCACTTGCGGTCCACAGCCACCACGGTACTCATGATACCAAAACCGGTACCACCTATGGCCCCGGCATCCGGTCCGAAAACAGTCTTACTGAAATTGGGTTCATCCCATGCTTCATTGATATAATCCCAGTAATGTTCCGCCAATACAGTATTGCTC
>CAUJFR010000096.1 GCA_963169885.1 Bacteroidota bacterium | reverse complement strand
AGTCGAAGATGCATCTTTTAACAAGGTGATACTCTCAATATCATTGGTATTCAGATCCCCGATAAATCCTTCATAAGGGAATCCGTCTACCACATACAAAGGAGAGTTGCTGGCATTGACTGATCCGAAACCACGGATACGGATAGCCGCACTGCTACCCGGTTGTCCATTGCCCGATGTGGCAGAGATACCAGGAGCGGCTCCCGCCAGCGCCTGTGAAATATTAGTGGCAAGACGGGTCTGTAATTGTTCAGATCCGATCACCGCCACGGAACCGGTAATCGATTCTTTTTTCTGATTACCATAAGCGACTACCACTACTTCAGATAAAGCTTTAGAAGAAGAAGCCATGGTCAATGCAAAGTTGGTCTTACCAGCCAGTAACACTTCTACTTCGGTATAGTCGACCAATGTAAAATGAAGGGCTTTTGCTGTTTCAGGAACAGACAAACTAAACGTTCCATCTGCGCCTGTTGTTGTACCAATCTTAGTCCCTTTAACCGAGACTGAAACACCAGACAACGGCGTGTTGTCTTTCTCGTCCGTTACCTTTCCGGTAACTGTTTTTTCCTGTGCCATGATGCATATGGAATACATCAGAACAGTTGTTAGCATTAGCAGTTTTCTCATTCGCTTTTTTTTTAATGTAAAAAGTAAGGTTCAAATATAAATAAACATTGAAAACCAATTGACTAATAGAATAGTCAGTTTTAACTTACAAATGCTGCATCATTTATCAAAAAAAAGCAAACTATTTTTATATCAAGAGCATATATATTAACTATAGTTAAACATTATACTAATATATCATATCTTAAATGAAGTCTGCATTTCCCGCAAATGACAAAAAAATGACAAAAAGAAAGGCGGCACATTACCGTGCCGCCTTTCAAAAAAACCTTGTTATTAAAACCGGTCCAGGTTCATCACTTTAGTCCAGGCCGCTACAAAGTCGTTTACAAATTTTTCCCTGGCATCAGCACTAGCATAAACTTCAGCAAGTGCCCTTAATTCTGAATTGGAACCGAAGATGAGGTCTACACGGGTACCTGTCCACTTTAACTCCCCTGTTCTGCGGTCACGGCCTTCAAATAGTTCATTTGCCGGGCTTGTTGCTTTCCAGGATATTGCTAAATCAATCAGGTTCACAAAATAATCATTACTGAGTGTATCCGTCTTTTGTGTAAATACGCCGTGAGCCGATTGATCATAATTGGAATTCAATACACGCATTCCACCCACGAGCACGGTTATTTCGGGTGCGGTCAGGGTCAGTAACTGTGCTTTATCAATCAGCCAGTCTTCAGCAGATGCGGCATGATGCTTTTTCACATAATTACGGAATCCATCTGCCTGTGGTTCCAGTACTGCAAATGATTCCACATCAGTTTGCGCCTGTGTTGCATCTGTACGACCCGGGGTAAATGGTACAGTAACTGAATGACCGGCATTTGATGCTGCTTGTTCAATGGCAGCTACCCCACCCAATACAATTAAATCGGCGAGCGACACTTTTTTGGAACCAGCTGAACTGTTAAAAGCTGCTTGTATAGCTTCCAGCTTATCTAATACTCCGGATAACTGAACCGGATTATTGACTTCCCAGTATTTCTGCGGGGCCAGTCGGATTCGGGCGCCATTGGCACCTCCTCTTTTATCTGAACCACGGAACGTAGAAGCAGATGCCCAGGCGGTTGATACGAGCGCAGCTATAGAAAGACCTGATGACAGGATCGTTGCTTTGAGCGCTGCTACGTCCGCTTCATTGATGAGTTCGTGATCAACTGCCGGAACCGGGTCCTGCCAGATCAGTTCTTCAGCAGGCACTTCTTTACCAAGATAACGGGAACGGGGTCCCATATCACGATGTGTCAGTTTAAACCAGGCACGGGCAAACGCATCTGCAAACTGATCCGGATTATCATGAAACCGACGGGAAATTTTCTCATAAGCCGGATCAACACGCAAGGCCAGGTCGGTAGTAAGCATAACCGGAGTGTGGCGTTTAGTTGCATCATGTGCATCCGGAACAGTATCCTTACCCATTCCATGCTTTGGAATCCACTGCTGTGCACCTGCGGGGCTCTTGGTCAGTTCCCACTCATAACCGAAAAGGTTCCAGAAAAAATTATTACTCCATTTTGTTGGTGTGGTAGTCCAGGCACCTTCAAGACCACTTGTGATCGTATCGCCTGCATTTCCTGTACCATAAGTATTTTTCCAGCCCAGCCCCTGCTCTTCAATACCTGCTGCTGCGGGTTCACGTCCTACATATGTGGAAGGATCAGCGGCCCCGTGTGTTTTACCGAATGTATGTCCGCCAGCAATCAATGCGACTGTTTCCTCATCATTCATGGCCATCCGGGCAAATGTTTCGCGGATATCACGGGCGGCTGCCAGCGGATCCGGATTACCATTCGGTCCTTCCGGATTTACATAAATCAATCCCATCTGAACAGCACCGAGTGGATTCTCCAGTTCGCGATCACCACTATAGCGCTTATCTCCCAGCCACTCTGTTTCGGAACCCCAGTAAATATCCTGCTCGGGTTCCCAGATATCTTCACGGCCACCGGCAAAACCAAAGGTTTTGAAACCCATTGACTCCAACGCACAATTACCCGCCAGGATCATCAGGTCCGCCCAGGAAAGTTTACGTCCATATTTTTGTTTAACAGGCCAAAGTAATAAACGCGCTTTATCCAGGTTGGCGTTATCCGGCCAGCTGTTCAATGGTGCAAAACGCTGCGAACCATTACCCGCACCGCCACGTCCGTCATGAATCCGATACGTACCGGCACTATGCCAGGCCATACGAATAAAGAACGGACCATAATGGCCATAATCAGCCGGCCACCAGTCCTGGGATGTAGTCATCAGGTCGGTTATATCCTTCTTCACTGCATCCAGATCCAATGTTTTAAACTCAGATGCATAATTAAAAGAAGCATCCATCGGATTCGTCAGGGAAGAGCGCTGACGAAGAATATTCAGTTTTAACTGATTCGGCCACCAGTCACGGTTACCCGGACCACTACCAGCCGACTGCTTTCCGGTATGACCGGTAAACGGACATTTACCTCCCGTACTTTGTGTGGTATTGTTTTCCATTGTTTAAGAATTATAGATGTTAGTAATTAAAATAAAAATCAGATAGATAATGCTGATATCTAAGCAATAATACAACATTGCCTATTCCCGGAAAAGGAGTTCGGTTCGACTTATAAACACGATGAAATTTTTAAACAACTTACTTTAGTGTAATTTTTGAACTAAACCCTTTATGGCGTTGAATATCTGACAGTTGCAAAAAACAACTGCAATTCAATCTGCGACAGCTTATAGATAAAACTAATATGCTGATAGATATAAATGATAATACAAACCGCTCCTCTGTAGGTGAAATGAAAAACCACCGGCTTTTGTCAACTGACAGCCGGTGGTTTTTACTCTTTTACTTAAATGGCAGACAGGGTTTTCTCAGGTATGTCCTATACGGGGATCATCATAATGGTCGGTTACATTGCTTGGAATAGCCCTCTTCAGTTCGCCCAATTTTACCCGGCTATATACTTTTGTTCCCTGAATATTTTCCGAATATATATTTACCCAGAGTAAACCGTCGGTTGTGAATTCCACTGTTGAGGTTTCTCCGTCGGCTTCCAGCTGATCCAGCGCGGTGGCCAGTGTGGGTGAAGCGGAACTATGTTCGAGTACCACCTGATTGCATGAAAAACTGAACAAATGACTGGTGCTCCCGTCAATAATGCTGACCGATTGTATAATATCCAGATAATCGGACCCGCCTTTGATAGTTAATTTGGCGCCATCGGGTAAAAT
>CAUJFR010000095.1 GCA_963169885.1 Bacteroidota bacterium | reverse complement strand
AAGAAACCCGGGGAGTGGCGCTATGATCTCAATAAGGATCAGATCTATCAGTACTGGGATGATCGTATCAAAGAAGCAAAGAACTATGAGAATGTGTACACCATCGGTATGCGGGGTGTACATGATGGCAGTATGCCCGGTCCGAAGGATCCGGATGCCAAACTCTCCCTGCTGCAACAGGTGATCAGTGATCAGCGGAAGATTCTGCAGGACCAGTATGGGCGTGCGCCGGGAGAAGTACCGCAGATCTTTGTGCCTTATAAAGAAGTGCTGAGTCTGTACCGCCGTGGCCTTAAACTGGATGACGATATCACCATCATCTGGCCCGATGATAATCATGGGTATATCCGTCAGTTGCCCAATGAAAAGGAACAGCAACGCAAAGGCGGCCACGGGGTCTATTATCATTTATCCTACTGGGGTTCCCCGCATGATTATCTCTGGTTATCGACGATCTCACCTTCACTCATCGCCTATGAAATGAGCAAAGCCTGGAAGGCCGGGGCCGGTAAATTATGGGTGTTCAATGTAGGGGATATTAAACCGGCAGAACCTGAATTGCAATATGCCATGGATATGGCCTGGGATATCCGTTTATCCAGTCCTGCTCAGGCTTTTCTATATACCCATAACTGGGCAAAGGAAATTTTCGGGGCTGAACTAGCCCCTCAGATCGCGGAGATCCGTAACCAGTATTACCTGCTGGCTGCATCAGCCAAACCCGAACACCTGGGTATGGTGCTGTTTACGGAACAGCAACGTACTGAACGCGAGAAGATCGCAGCCGGATTGCTCGTTACATTGGATAATATCCGGGAAAAGATACCGGCGCGGTTAAAAGATGCGTGGTTCCAATTGGTGGAATACCCGGTAAATGGTGCCGTGCTGATGCAGGAAAAGATATTTGCATTACGGGACCGACAAACAGCAAAAGCCTATAACGCGATGGCACATATCCGTCAGCTGACCCGTCGGTACAATGAAACAATTGCTGCTGGTAAATGGTCCGGCATCATGAGTGATCACCCCCGCGATCTGGCCATCTTCCGCACACCGGAACATCCCGATAGCCTGAAACTGATCCGGGATACACTGAATAATAGCAATCCTGTTATGGTAATCAATGCAGCGGACTGGTCCATTAAGCAATCACCAAAAGATGCGTTACTCACCCGCTATCATGGGTTAGGAATGAATGGTAAGGGTGTGGGATTGGAACTGTTACGGAAAGGGGCAACCGATTTTTCAGATGGATATGCCAGTTATTTCAGCGCTTTGTCTCCCGGTAATTATCGTTTACGTGTGAAATGCCTGCCAACCTTTGCGATCGCGAACGGGCAGTTACGTTTCAGCGTAAAAATTAATCAGGGAGAAGTCAACGAACGGAATGTACATACAGAAGCCGAAACAGCCCGCTGGAAACAGAATGTGGTCAACGGATTTTCATATGCAGATATTGAATTTGACGTAAAAGAGAAGGAAGGTTGTTCGATTGAATTACGCTGGCTCGATGCAGGACTGATCATCAATACGCTTGAAATATACCGGTTACAATAAAAGTATGAGTCGTTGTATACTATACCTTTTTATGCTGATGGCCTGTCATGTTTCCGTACATGCACAGGAGCTCTCCCTCGCCGGCAACTGGCGCTTCGCCATGGATCCGCGCGATGAGGGCATCCTGCAGCATTGGGAAGGAAAACAACTGACGGATCAGATCGAATTACCCGGTAGTATGATCACCCGTAACAAGGGAGAGGAGGTAGGCCTGCATACAAAATGGACCGCCAGTATTTATGACAGCTCTTTTTTCTTTCAACCCCGTTTGGAGAAATTTCGTCAGCCGGATAATTATAAAGTCCCCTTCTGGCTCACACCACAGAAATATTATGTGGGAGCAGCCTGGTATCAGAAAGAAGTCATGATACCGGCCAACTGGAAAGGGAAACCTATCCGGCTCTATATGGAACGGGTGCATATCGGTTCATCGGTCTGGTTTGACGGCAAACGTATTGATAGTTTTCAGAATAGTCTGTCCACTCCTCATGTATATGAACTGACTTCAGCGGTAACACCCGGCCAGCACACGATCACGGTACGAATCGACAACCGCATGCGGGTGGCCGAAGTGGGGCAGGATTCACACAGTGTAGCGGATCATACACAGGGCAACTGGAATGGGATTATTGGTAAGATCAGTCTGCAGTTGGTGCCTGATATAGAGATCACCGATGTACAGGTGTACCCACTGGTGAAACTGAAAAGGGTCAGGGTGCTGATGGAATTGAAGAAACATGTTGCAGGTTCACCTCTTAAAACGATTGAATTTCGCATCAACAGAAAAGTTGGTAAGGAGCTGATGCGGAGAATTCCATTGCTCACTCCCGCTTCGAATGATAAAATGTTGGTGGAAACAGTGATAGAGATGGGACCCACGATCAAGGAGTGGGATGAGTTCAATCCTGCGTTGTATTCACTGCAAATAAATCTCAACAAGGGCCTGCAGCGATGGCAGACCGTATTCGGCATGAGGCAGGTGAATGTAAAGGAGAAATCTATATTACTAAACTGGAAAAAGATTTTCTTAAGAGGTGATCTGAACAATTGCGAATTTCCCCTCACCGGTCATCCGCCGATGGATGTGGAAAGCTGGCGGAAACTGTTCACTACATTAAAGAACTACGGACTCAATCATGTCCGTTTTCATTCCTGGTGTCCGCCCGAAGCGGCCTTTATCGCTGCCGATGAACTGGGCTTGTATTTACAACCTGAAGCACCCACCTGGCCTAATCATGGTAC
>CAUJFR010000094.1 GCA_963169885.1 Bacteroidota bacterium | reverse complement strand
CAGACTGCCGGCCATCCAGTCGTAAATCTTCAGGCCTATACCATAGTACGGTTTTTCCCACCATTTATAATTCGGTACAATGAATTTCTGATTATGTACGAGGTGAGGCGCATTTTTCAAAAGCAGCCCGCGTTCTTTCAGGGCTTCCATCACCAGTTTGATATTGCCCTGTTGCAGGTAACGTACACCACCGTGTACCAGTTTGGTACTGCGCGAGGAAGTGCCTTTGGCAAAATCATGTTGTTCAAATAAAACTGTTTTATAGCCACGGGAGGTTGCATCTACTGCAATGCCCAGTCCGGTGGCGCCACCCCCGATAATGCAGATATCAAATTCATGGGTGGAATTAAGATGTTCAATAAGTGTTTGCCGGTTCATTGTCTTTTGTCTGTTTCGGCAAGCTCAACATGACAACATGTGTCACCCGGAGCTTGGTTTGAGATGAAGCTGTTGTTGCTAAGATCAGTTAATGTCAGTCTGAGCCTGCCGAAGACCAGGCAATACTGGCTTTCACGGCTCTTTGCCAGCCATTCACCAGTTGATTACGTTTATCGGTTTCCATCGCCGGGGCAAAGGATTGGTCGATCTGCCACTGCTGTTGAATCTCTTCCACATTTTTCCAGAAACCTACCGCCAGTCCGGCCAGGTAGGCGGCACCCAATGCGGTGGTCTCGGTTATTTTTGGCCGTACCACTTTACAATTGAGTATATCGCTCTGGAACTGCATCAGTGCACTGTTGACAGTAGCTCCGCCATCCACCCGCAATTCCTTTATCTGAATACCGGAATCAGCTTCCATGGCTTTTAATACATCATAGGTCTGGTAGGCGATGCTTTCCAGTGCCGCTTTGGCAATATGGGCATTGCTGCTACCGCGTGTGAGTCCGAAAACGGACCCACGTGCATACTGATTCCAGTGTGGGGCTCCCAAACCCGCAAAGGCCGGAACTATATATACACCATCGGTATCTTTTACCTGGGCCGCCAGTTTCTCCACATCAGCCGATTTGCGGATGATCTTTAACTCGTCTCGTAGCCACTGTACCACAGCACCGGCAATAAACACACTTCCTTCCAGCGCATATTCTGTTTTATCATTAATCTGCCAGGCAATGGTAGTGAGCAGGTTGTTTTTTGACGTGATGGCATTTTCACCTGTATTCATCAGCATAAAACAACCCGTACCATAGGTGTTTTTCACCATGCCTGGTTGGGTGCATAGTTGTCCGAACAACGCCGCCTGCTGATCACCGGCGATGCCTGCTACGGGAATCCTGGAATCCGGTATGATCTGCCCGGTAACCCCATATATTTTACTGCTGGGTTTTACAACGGGAAGTACAGCCGGCGGGATATCAAAGATCCGCAACAGCTCCACATCCCATTGCAGGGAATGAATATTAAACAGCATAGTCCGGGAAGCATTGGATACATCGGTTACATGCACATCGCCATTCGTGAGTTTCCAGGTAAGCCAGGAGTCTATGGTGCCAAAAGCAAGTTCACCTTTAACTGCTTTGTCCCGGGCACCAGGTACATGATCCAGAATCCATTTGAGTTTGGTAGCGGAAAAATAGGCATCGATGATCAGTCCTGTTTTCTCCTGAATTAAGCCGGCTAATCCCGCTGCTTTTAGTTCATCACAATAAGCCGCAGTTCGGCGGTCCTGCCAGACAATAGCATGATAAATGGGTTGGCCGCTGATTTTATCCCAGACTACGGTAGTTTCCCGCTGATTGGTAATACCAATACCTGAAACCTGTTTGGTATTGATCCCGGCCTGGGCCATTGCTTCGGCCATCGTGCCGAACTGGGTGCTCCAGATTTCATTGGCATCATGTTCCACCCAGCCGGGTTGCGGGAAAATCTGTTTGAATTCTTTCTGGGCCTGACCAATGATGGCGCCCTTTTTATCCACGACCAGGCTGCGGCTGCTGGTCGTGCCCTGGTCGAGGGCCAGGATATAATGTTCAGCCATAAGGAAAAATTATGGAGGTAAGATAAGAGAAATAGAAATACGATTTTATCTTTAACACCTGTTGTGCAGAACAAATCATATCTCTTCTTATTTTCAATCAAACCTTACACTATGAAAAGAGTGTTCCGGAGCAGTTTTGCTTTCCTTTTTTTTGTATTCCTGTTTTCCACAGCCACCGCGCAGAAAAATAACTGGCCCAAAACCCTGTTATGGAAGATCAGCGGAAACGGACTTACAAAACCTTCTTATCTGTTTGGAACGATGCATCTGCAGGACAAACGGGTGTTTAACCTCGGGGATTCCTTTTACCATCATTTCGAACGGGCCGAGGGGTTTGCTATAGAAGTTGATTTCAGGGAGTATATGGATTCGCTGCTGACCAAAGGTTTTCAGCTGGTGGAGGACAGAAATCTGAAAGACGAGGAGGAGGAGCTCATTGAAGCGGTGGTGGATTCAGCGGCGATGATTGCACCCCCACCTCCGGCAGGAGATATGAAGGTGGCTAAATCAGATGCGGAAAAAAAAATGGCCCGCAATCTGCGAAAGGAATTCCGGAAAATGCGCAGTGAACAACTCAGGAGTCTGCTCCTGCATGGTCAGATGCCAACGATTCTGGATGCCTATTTATATGGAATGGCGATGAAGCAGGGGAAATGGCTGGGTGCGGTGGAAGAAGTGAATGACCAGCTGAATCTCCGTGATGAACTTGGAAAAGATATTGATGAGGGCGAAGAAATGAAGCAACCCGAGCGGATCCTGCTTACTTCGCTGGGAAATATGATTAAAGTGTACCTGGCTCAGGACCTGAACCAGATTGAAGAGATTGCCCTGAATCAGCGGAGTGCCAGAAGCAAAACGCTTGTTTTTAATAACCGCAATCTGAAAATGGCCAGGAGTATGGATAGTTTGAGCCATCTCCGGAGCATGTTTTATGCAGTAGGCGCAGCCCATCTGCCCGGTGATTCAGGCGTTATCATTTTATTGCGAAATAAAGGCTATACCGTAACTCCGGTCATGTCTACCAGTACCCAGGCGGCTGAAAAATACGCGGCAGGACTGCCTTCACTGGCCTGGTATGAAGTGGGGCAGACGGATGGGTTATACAAAGTGGATATGCCGGGCATTCCCTCGGAATACAATCTTTATGGAGAATTAGTAAAAATGAAAGTCTATGTGGATGTCACTACTATGAATTTTTTCATGGCGGGTCATACCATCGCCCAGTTTGGAGATAATGAACTGGAAAGCTCATTAAAGGAAATGGGTAAATCCATGGGTGGGAAGATTATAAATATTAAAAAGTTCAACCGGGAGGAAGTAAAGGGTGTGGAGGGTATGGTGAACAGCGGTACCTCCAGTTTCCGGTTGCAAATGCTGAAAAAAGGGAACAGCGTTTTTTTTCTGATGGTCGGAAGTTCGGGTTCTTATAAAATCAGTAATGCGGATGCGGAAAAATTTTTCTATTCCTTTAAAGCCGGTGAAACCGCTAATCGAAGTACCCCGTCAACCTGGAAGGAATTCAGTCTGCCGGAAAAAGGGGTTTCAGTAAAAATGCCGGCAGTGCCGAAAAGAAACAAAAGTTTCGAGAGGCAGGCAGAAGGTTCGGGTTGGAATTTCCAGGTATTCGATTGTACGGATCCGGCTGCAGGTCTTTACTATCTTTTCCAGGTGAGGGATGTTGCTGCCGGTAATTTCCTCGAAGGGGACTCGCTCTATTTTGAACAATTCAAGGAAAACTTATTGAAGGATGATGTGGTGACGCTCAGGGATGAAGTTGAGGATTACCAGGGACATCGTTTATTGCGTTTTGATGCCGAATCTGATACAGAATCATTGTTCTATAAAACGCAGAACCTCGTCAGGGGTAACCGGATCTATACCATGATGGTCATGGGGCATGTATCCAAGAAAGAGGAGGAAGGACCGGATCATTTTTTCAAGTCACTAAAACTGGAAGAGCTGAAGAAAACGGTTTTCACCGTGCAAACAGCGGATAATCTCAGTTTCAGCAGTATGGCGCCGGACAAATTTGTCAGGGCAACAGATGAAGAGGAGGAGGACAGTACCCGTATCCATTATACCAGTTTTGATCCGAATGAAGTGACTTCCTATGAAGTGGTAAAAGATATACTTCCGCCATTATTCTGGGTGAAATCCGATACGGCTTTTTACCGGGTAAGAGCAAAAACAGGTGTAAGCTATAATGACTCATTGCTAAAATATTCTATTGTTCATAACGGGAAGATCAGGGGCGTGGAGCAGTTGGTACAGCTTTCAGGAGGCAGTATGATAAAGCGCCTGCGTTACCTGCTGCATGATGATACACTCTATACATTAATCAGCTTTATCCCGGCGAAGCTGGTGTCAGACGAATCGCATTCTCAGTTTTTTGAACAGTTCCGCATCCGGAATGACCATACCACTTCTTCGGTATTGAAAAACAAAGCTGCCGCGTTATTTGAAGCGCTTTCTTCAAGGGACAGTCTTCGTTTTACAAAAGCCGCTGAAGTGATCGGGGATATCAGTTTTGATAAAACAGATCTGCCTTTACTGCATAAAGCACTGCTCGGCACCTATCTCGACGATACACTTTCATGGAATAATGCCCGGGGAAAACTGATCAGGGCCATAGAACCGGTTACCGACAGCAGTACCGTGATGTTTGTTAGGGCAAATTATCATTTGTTGGCAGAACGGGGAAGCGATCAGCTGGAATTGCTGAATGTGCTGCTGAATTACAAGAACCGGTATGCGTATGAGACATGGAAAGAATTATTCCTCGGCAAGCCACCTTCAAATCCGGGCGTTCGATCTTCTATCAGTTACCGGATCACAGATTCACTGGAACTTACCCAGCTCTTTTACCCGGAGATATTGCGATTATTGAAAAACGAACATTATTGGGAAAATGTTTCGGCATACACAGCAAAACTGCTGGATAGCGGGTTGGTGAGCAGGGAAATGCTGCAGCCCTATACGCGGGATATCTATTATATAGCAGATACGCTGCTCAAAGGCAATATACTTAATCAGGAGGATGTATGGAGCTGGGGTTACAGTAATCTGCTGGATCTCCTGGGCCACATCAATAGTGATGAATCCAATCAGTTGCTGCAGCGGTTTTTAAAAGGCAAGGAAATTTATCTGAAAAGTGTGGCGGCAATGCGTCTTGTTAAAAATGGTCAACCGGTTGATCGGTTAGAATTGGAGAAACTGGCGGCCGATAATGAATACCGGCTGAATTTGTACAATGAGCTCAAGGGTCTGGGGAAGGCATCCCTGTTTCCGGAAAAATACCTTAGTCAGCGGAATTTTGCAGAAGCCGAATTATTTACCTATGCCTCGGATGAATACACGCCATCTGCCATTGAGTATTTGGGAGAGCGGCTGGCTGAGTTTAGCGGCGGGCAAAAGCGTTTTTTTCTTTTCAGAATCACATTTGAAGAGGAAGAAGGAGAAAAGCCGGAAACCTATCTTGGAATTGCAGGGCCATATGAGATTGATCCGAAGAATCTCGAAACATCAAATGATGCCACCGGTTATCATTATGATGAAGCATATAACAAGAAACAGGTAGACAAACACTTCCGTACTTTATTGGATAATGCGGAAGAATATATAAAGAAGTGGAAAAATAAATAGGGCCAGTTAATAAGCGGTTGCCTTTATAAAGGCAACCGCTTATTCGTTTACCCTATCTGATGCATGGCTTTATACGATTTTCCAAACCGGTCAGTAGCTATAACCTTCACTTCCTTTCCCGGTTTATTGATCAGCCCCTTAAACAGGTGATTGGTTTTTTTCGGTTCTGCAAATCCCCTTGGTTTTGGCAGGTCGGGTCCCAATAGGCTGGCATAGGCCAATGGATCAAACCCTTCGGTTTGGGTCAAAGCACCCTGACTGATACCGTCAATAAAATATTCTGTCTTCCAGGCAGGGTCATAATTCCAGATATTCACCAGAATTTCTTCTGGCTGGCCTGGTTTATCGGGCTGGTAGATCTTTAACTGGTAGTCTATTTCCTTTCCGGTGGATTGGTAATGCCAGCTGAGCTCATTTCCGGTTACGGTATATACACCATATCCACAAGGCGTACCATCACCACAGATAGGTCCTGTCCACCAGGCGCCGCAGACTGTCCCGTGATTGTGTTCGTAAATATTACCTTTTATATCATTTACATTATAATGTGTATGTCCCGACATGATGTGTACATTCCGGTCGCCGAGTATTGCATAGAGATCCTGGTTGTTTTTCACGCCGCTGTGAACAGGGATATGCAGGCAGAGAATTACCAGGTGATCCTTCGGGACAAATGACAGGTCCTTTTTTAGCCAGTCCAGCTGGTGCTGGGTGATAAACCCATCATATTCCCGTTCCTTACCCAGGTATCGTACATCATCCATAACCACATAGTGTGCTTTGCCCCGGTTAAAGGAATAATAAGTGGGGCCATATGTTTCCTGGAAACTGTCATCCGAAACGGAATCATCTCCTTTATTATAATCCATATCATGATTGCCAAGGCATTGAAAGAACGGGATGCCCATCTGTTTGACCGCTTTATCATACTCGGCAAAAAGGCCCAGTTCATCCCATACAATATCTCCGACGGCTATGCCATGGAATAAAGTGCCTGATCCTGCCCCAGCCACCAGTCGTTGCACATCAGGTACGGATTCAGTCATCATTTTTTCGACATCTGATTTATTTTTTACCTGTGGATCAGCCCAGATGATAAACCGGTGCTCATTGTCATCCTTGCCCAGACGAACCAATTCGAAATCAGCTGAGCGGCGGTTCAATTTGCTGGCGGGTATATAGTGTCTTGCAATCCCCTGTTCCTGATTAAATGCATAGCCAGCCGGCGTTGACATAAAAACACTGCTGGCGGCAGCATGCAGACTGAGTTGATAACGGCCTTTGTTATCTGTGGTAACGACGGAATACCCATCGCTGATGACTACACCGGCGATTCCTTTGCCATTTGCCCTGACCTTTCCTTTTATGATCCGGCCACTATTGCTGAAAGCAGCGGAGGTTACAAATGGAGTCAGCAACACCCCACCGGTGATCCATCCGATTTGCTGAATAAAAAATCTTCTTTTCATATTGCTGGTTCAGTTGTTTAAAAAAGGCTGACTTTATTATCTAAGGTCAGCCTCTTCCGGTAACTCATCAATTTATTTTTCCCACCATACTTTCACATTAATATTATCACCACCCATACCGGTTACGGCTTCATTGTATTTATCCGGGTTACTCACTTTTACCGAAATCGGGTACATGAACCGGGAGGGCATCACCCCATTATTCAGCATACCGGCAGCTACCGGGAGTATGGGAAAGCCGGTACGACGGTATTCAAACCATTGCTGGTAATCCACAAAAACCTGGGAATAATATTTCTGTAATAGAATACGTTCCAGCGTGCCATTATAGGCGGCAAAGGTATTGGTGAAATAATCGGCTGGCATGGTGACAGTCCATTGTTCCATAGCTGCCTTAACTGCTTTTTCATAAGCTGTTTTTGCTCCTGTATTATTTCCGGCTTTCCATTCAGCTTCGGCCCTGATGAATTCCACTTCTGAGTAAGGGAATAAGGGCACAATCATTGGTGCAGTGACCAGTGCCACAAGCAGGTTGGAAGGCGTATACGTAAACTGACTTTCATTTCCGGCATAGCCGTGAGGAATACCGGCATATCCGATGTTTGGGAAAGGGGAAGTGAGACTCTTTGCCTGTGAACAGAATTTTGCCCGGCGGGGATCATTCATGGCATTCAGGCTATCCAGGAAAAATTTACCGGCAGCACGGAATGTCGTGAAATCGATCGGGCGGCCCCAGGGTGACATCAGCGGGGTGATCCCCGATAAATTGAGCACTGCTGCTTCCGCATTACTGGTAAATACAGGATATTGAGCGGAATTATTCAGGATGGCCCTGATTTTTGTATAGACATCCAGTTCTGTTCTTTTAGACAACCGGAGCAGAAGACGGAGTTGCAGGGAATTGCAGAATTTTTTCCAGCGGCTTACATTATTGGCAAACAGAATCTCGGTCCCATATAACATGGTACGGCTGCTGTTGAATAATTTGTTGGCCGAATCCAGGTCGCTGATCAGTTTGGGATAAATAGTGGATTGCTTATCAAAAACCGGATAGAATAACTGTTCATTGCCTTTGAGTGCTTCTGAATAAGGAATATCGCCAAAGCAGTCGGTCAGGTTTGAAGTCACCCAGGCATTCAGCGTCATGGCGATGGCCTGGTAATTGGGATCCTGAGCGTTTACAGCTGCTTCATGCATTTCCTTGATATTCTTCATCCACCTGAAGTAGGTATTCCATGTACTGTTGCCGGTGTTTTCTGTTATATCATACCGGTGAATACCTCCCGTGGAACTTGGAAACGGCAACATTACCTGCATCAGGTTAAACGTGATACCGTCCGCCTGTCTCATATTAAAGGAAGACACTTCGTATAGAATAGGATTCAGTAAAGTACCCGGACTGATAGCTTCAATCCGGTTGGGGTCAGTATTTACTTCTTCAAAGTTTTTGGTACAGGCGCTGAACAGGAAACTGATTCCGGTTGCAAGGGCCAATATTTTATGGAGTGCTTTCATCAGATTATTTTTAAAAGTCAGCAGATCAGAATTTAAGGGTCAGGTTAACACCCATGGTACGGGTGGAAGGAAGTTGTCCCATTTCCACACCGGGTAGAAGCGTTGAACCGTTTAACGCGGCAGTTTCAGGATCAAAAATGGGGAAGCTGGTAAACAGCAACAGGTCACGGCCATAAAGAGCGAATGTAGCCTGGCGGATAAATGATTTACCAAGCAAACTTTTGGGCAGTGAATATTCGATCCTGGCTTCGCGGAGTTTCAGGTAGGTAGCATCAAAGGAATTGGCTTCCACATTGGCCCGGCGATAGTATTCTGTGTAATAGTCAACAGGTAATACTTTTTTGGTATTGGCAGTATATCGGCCACCACCTTCATCCACCACGCCATTTCCGATAATGAAGTTGTCTTCCCTGCCAAGTAAAGTATGCTTTAGTTTTCCCTGTTCAGTCATTTTATGGTGTGTCTGAGAATAGATGATTCCACCATAGGATGCGTCGAACAGGAAACTGAAACGGAAATCACGGTAACGGAATTCATTCTGGATGCCGCCCTTCCAATCGGCAAAAGCTGAACCGATATACTGGATGTCTGTAGGACGAACCGGCAGTCCATTGGTACCATAGATAATCTGGCCATCCGGTGAACGTACAAATCCGAATCCATAGATATCTCCGGTACTGCCACCAACTTTGGCAATCAGGGTCGCATTCCCTCCGGTTCCGATGATCTGGTTGTCTTCACCACCGAGGTCTTCAGCCAGGGAGAGAACACGGTTTTGATTTTTCGACCAGTTGATCGTAGTGTTCCAGGTAAAGTTTTTCGTACTTATGTTTTTACTGTTCAACACGACTTCAACCCCCCGGTTGCGCACTTTTCCTGAATTCATAAAAGCGGCAGAGTATCCGGTTGCCCAATTCATGGGTACTTGTACGATCTGGTTCTCCGTTTCACTGTTATAGAATGTGAAGTCCAGCCCGATCCTGTTTTTCAGGAAGCGGATATCCAGTCCTGCTTCATAGCTGGTGGAAATCTCCGGTTTCAGCCGGGCATTGTATAGAATGGTTTCCACTGATCCGGAGCTGGCAAATTCACTGGTGCCATAATATTTCTGGGTCTGATAAGGATCCGCGTCATTTCCTGCTTTGGCAGCCGATAAACGAAGTTTGGCATAGGATACAGCAGCCGGTAAACGGAAGATATCACTGAGAATAAAACTCATATTGACCGAAGGATAGAAGAAAGACCAGTTGGTGGATGGCAAAGTGCTTGACCAGTCGTTACGGGCCGTGATGTCCAGGAAGTATTTATCCTTAAAACCGATAGCGGCCAGACCGTATACGCTGTTTACGTTATAGTTTTTGTCGGTTACTTTCACCTGGGTGGAAGCCAATCCGTTATTTAACTTGAATACCCCGGGGATAACCAGTCCATCTATATAGCTATCCACCCGGTTATAGCGGTGCAGCATTTTATTGCCACCTGCAGAAGCGGTCAGGGTAAAGTCTTTGTTGAGTTTATTTTTATAGGTCAGCAGGAAATCGGTATTGGATTCAAAATCACTGATCGCCTGTTCCTTGTAATATCCTTTGAGGTAATTGGCTGTGCTGAATGGACGACGTTGATTTCTTTCTTCATCAATCAGGTTGATCCCGGAGCGAACCATCAGCTCGAGCTTCTTCGTGATTTCATACGAAGCGGAGGCACTCCCCACGATATTGTGATTCTGGATACCATTGGTCATTTCATAGGTGATCAGGAACGGGTTGTCGATAAAGGAACTGAAGGGATGGATCTGGTCCACCTGCTCAAAGCCTTTTTTCCAGATATCACGATACCAGTTGAGGTCCACATTCGGATTCTGGAAGATCATGAAATAAGCGATGGACTGGTTATTATAGCCAGTAGCCGGAAGGTTGTCGCTGTTTTTGTTAGTGTAACTGATTTTGGTATTTATTTTCAGTTTGTCTGACAGTTTATAGCTCGTACCGGTCTGCACCGTGATGCGCTCATAGCCGGTATTCGGCATGATCCACTCGTTTTTAGAATGAGTCAGGGATAAACGGGCGGACCCCTTATCATTTCCACCATCCAGTGAAACACTATTAGTGATAGTGTTTCCTGTTCTCCAGAATCCTTTAATATTATCTGTATATGGGCGCCACATCGTACGGTCATCACCACGACCTTGTTTTACCGGGTCATACTGATAATACATCTGATTGTCAAAGCGGGGGCCATAAGCACTACTGGTACCGCTGGTACTGGCACCGTCGCCGGTTGCTCCATAGGAATAATATTTTTGTCCGAAGCTGTTCAACGCTCGGCCGGTACCTTGTCCATATTCATATTGATAATCGGGCCAGCGCAGCACAGTCTGGTAACTGATATTGGAATTGAAGGTTACGCCAATACCCTTATCCTTTTTATTGCCGGTTTTGGTAGTGATCAGGATCGCACCGTTACTGGCCCGGCTGCCATAGAGTGCAGTG
>CAUJFR010000093.1 GCA_963169885.1 Bacteroidota bacterium | reverse complement strand
GGGGTATTCCTGAAACCGGCATTCGGATATCCGTTACTCATATCAGGGCCTGAAGATTAACAAGTGTACTTCTCCGGGTGCTATTTCATTCACCCGGTAATCAAATTTACGTTCGGCCAGTTCGGGCAACAGAAATACCGGCAGTTTCTTATGATAAACAAATAAGGCCTTACCGCCCGGTAATGTATCAAGTGCTTCCAGTATCCTGATCATTGGCTCCGGCATTTCTAAGTCTCGTACATCGGCAAAAAGCAGGTTGTCGGCAAAACGGGCGTTCACCTCATCCCAATGGGAGCGGATTGATTCATTAGCAGAAGTTACGGGCGCTGTTGCTACCGGATCTTTATAAAAAAAGGTATGCACCAGCTGGTCATTGACCATTTCCGTATAAGCACTAAACCCCTGACGTTTTAATACCGTGATCAGTGGTGCCGGGGTGAACGTATTGATGATCTCCAATGCCTGCCCTTCCTGCAGCTCATTTATTTTAGCCATGATCAGTTGAAAGGGATCTGTTCCGCCGGCCAGTACAGGACGTACATCTAATTGTACCAGTTGTTCCGGCTCCAGGTTGCTGATAACTTCAGGTTTGTCTGACATATTTGTATTTTTAATAAATCAATTCAGTCTTTTCTCCAGGTCAATCGCCTTGGGAAAAAGAATATTATTCTCCAGGTGTACATGCAGGTGCAGGTCGTCTTCAAAAGCATCCAGCATGCGGTACAGCAGACTGTAACTGGCACAGGCGTCTTCAGGTAATGTAAAATTGCGGGTGAGTTCCCGGATCTTAGCCAGGTGTTCGCCAACCACTTCATGCTCCATTTCCATCAGCTGAATCGGTTGCTTGACCGAACCCAGTTCTTTTGCATGAACACTTGCATTTCCCGATGCACTAACCAGCTCATGGATATAAGGGAATAGTACTTTTTCCTCTTTTACCATATGCGCCATCATCTCCGTATTTACTTCCGAAACCAGTTGCCAGATCTCCAGTAGTTCTGGGTGACGGCCACCATGTACTTTACGTACTTTATCGGCATAGGCTACGATATCGGGAAGGTTATTGCGAACATAGCTATGATGGGTGTTTACAATAAAATCGCAGAGAAAGGCGGGACTCCAGTCGTTATAGGGTAAGGGATTGCGGATAGCTTCCTGCTTATCGGCCAGTTGTAATTCCCGTTCAATTTTTGTTACATCCAGTCCTTTCTCACTACAGGCTTCTTTCACGGTCTTTTTTCCCCCACAACAGAAATCCAGTCCGTATTTTTTAAAGATCTGGGCTTTCCGCATGTCTTTAGCCACTAATTGTCCCAGCGTTTCTTCGGCCTCGCCGCTTAAGCGTTTAGTGATCCGCACTTTCCACCAGATGGGCCCCTCTTCGAGGTATTCCCAGGTAAAAATGTTGCCGCGTTCACCGAGCAACTGGTAATACAGGGGTTTCGGGTCATGGTCGTTGTGAATGGTCAGGCTCTCTCCTTCTGCCAGTTCATCAAAATACTTGAAAATGGTAGGATGCTTCAAACGGGGTTCCAGGAGGGTGACGTTGAGGATATTTTCTGTGAGTGTTTGCATAATAAATGTTTTGCCAAAGATAAAACACTCTTTTTAATAAAAGTATTTAAATACTTTTATTTACTGAATTCGGAAGTCATTTTCCGGTTTGTGACAATTGTGAGACATTCCTGACAGTTCTGTCCGGTCACTGGACGGCATCGGCCGTACGGACCCAGTTCAGCTTCTTCCCGATTCCCAGTGTATTATCGGTAAACTTTACATGATCCAGCCGGATGGTCCATACTTCTCCATTCATGGCCAGGGCCACCGGGTGCTTTTTATGATAATGCGCCGAAGCCTGCGCGGCTAAGGGATCATCAGCTGAAAGTATAACTCCCTCAAACTGCACCCCCTTTATGGCCATAAAATTCAGTTTGTCGGGTAGAATAGTACCTGACACCTTGGGATTACCGTGAATGATGATTGAATGCCGGGTGTCATTGGAGGATTTATAAAACAGCAGCTTGTTTTCTTCATCAAATGAATAAAAAAAACTGAAACACCAGGTGCTACCCGTCTCGTCAACACAAGCCAGTGTTCCGCATGTTTGCTTGCTGATAAATTCCGAAATACGTTCGTTCATGATACTTTTATTACCCGCACCGGGCAAGCCAGGGCGACTTCTTTTGTCTTTTCCGTTTCATCTGCAGGAAGTTCAAGTACGTAGACTTCCTTTTTCCGTACTCCCTTAATCAATGTAGCTTTCCCATCCTTCTTCGACATCCGCCATCGGCCGGGTTGTTGCTCATAGCAAACCCCGCAGCCAATGCATTTATCCCGGTAATGGATCACCTTAGGCATGGGCGGCTTCCACAATTTTATACAGCTTATCCGAAGGGGTTACTTTAGTGTCAAACCTCAACGTAATCTTATCGCCTTTTACCGCCTCCGTGGCTGGTTCACCATTCACCATCAGGGTGGAGATCGTTTCTTTCACCATCCCGCATTTCGGACCGGTGACCATCATGGTATCTCCTATCCTGAGCGAGCCGGATTCGAGTATAAACTCACCAATTGAAATTTTCGGATAATACTTACTCCCCTTGCCGATATAAATTTTCTTTTCCGTAGCCGCCGAACCGGGTTGTGGCGTCCATTCACCTAGTTTACGACCAAGGTAATAACCTTCCCAGAAACCACGATTATACACGGTTTCCATCTCCTTTTTCCAGGCAGCGGCTTTTTCAGCTGTGTAAGTACCGTCCAGTACGGCATCTAAGGCGTCCCGGTAACATTTCGTAACCACCTGCACATAATCGGCTCCTTTGGTTCTTCCCTCGATCTTTAATACATCGACTCCACTGTCGATCAGCTGGTCCAGTATATCGATCGTACAAAGATCCTTGGGCGACATTATATACTCGTTATCGATCTCCAGTTGTTCACCGGTCTCCGTATCCGTTACCGTGTAGGGCCGCCGGCAGTTCTGTACACAGGCGCCGCGGTTGGCTGCCGCATTCTGCGTATGCAGACTCATATAACATTTTCCTGAAATAGCCATGCATAAAGCTCCGTGCACAAACATTTCCAGTTTCACCAGTTTCCCTGATGGCCCTTTGATTTTCTTTCGTTCAATTTCGTTGCTAATCTCCGCTACCTGTTTTAAGGTCAGTTCCCGGGCCAGCACCATCACATCGGCATAACGGGAAAAGAATCTTACTGATTCCACATTACTGATATTGGCCTGGGTGGAAATATGCAACGGGATCTCCATCTGGTTGCAGTAATCGATTACCGCAAAATCTGAGGCTATCACCGCATCAATCCTGTGTTTCTTCACCTCCTTTAACACGGTCTTGAGTAACTGCATGTCATACTCATACATCACCGTATTGAGCGTGATATAGGCTTTCAAGCCGGCTTTTTTACAAATCGTACTGACCGTCTTAATATCGGAAATATGAAAAGACTGAGAGGATCGGGTGCGCATATTCAGTTGCTCCACGCCAAAGTAAATGGCATCGGCACCGGCATTGATGGCGGCCTGTAAACTATCGAAGGAGCCGGCCGGCGCCAGCAGTTCCACTTTATCTTTTCTCATTCCACTGATTTATTTCATTCCTTCGAGAATCCGGATGTAGTTGGCTCTTTCAAAAGCAGTAGGATCCGATACATTCTGCTGACTCATGCTGCCCCTGAATGAAGTGATATCTTCAAAGCCCATCATGTACATCCAGTCCTGAAGTTCCTTATTCATTGTTTTCAGGTAAGGAATGCCATTCTTATACAGCGAAGAAGCCGTCATCACCACATCGGCTCCTGCCAGCAGGTATTTCACCACTTCCACTGCACTTTGCACCCCGGTCGTAGCGGCCAGTGACAATTTTACTTTTTCAAATAATAATGCTATCCACAACAAAGGCAAACGGATCTCACTGGATTCGCTGTAATGCAGATCTGTTTTCAGCACCAGTTCATTAATATCAAAATCAGGTTGATAAAACCGGTTAAATAATACCAGGGCATCGGCACCGGAATTTTTCATCCGCATGGCCATATTCCCTGTTGCGCTGAAGTAAGGATTCAGTTTCACGGCCACTGGTATCTTCACATTGGACTTTATCGCTTCAATTATATTAAGGTAACGATGTTCCACTTCTGAAGAAGACATGGTGATATCCGCCGGGATAAAGAATATATTGACTTCCAGTCCATCCGCACCTGCCTGTTCGATTTGTTTTGAATAAT
>CAUJFR010000092.1 GCA_963169885.1 Bacteroidota bacterium | reverse complement strand
CACCGGATTGAAATTGAATCACACCGGAACAGGCGGTTTCCACCGGCAGGTTTTCGGCACCGGCCAAGGTTTTAATTTCATCGATATAGTCGGGCAAATTATCAACGGCCAATACGCCGATACCTTTTCGGGCCAGCGCCAGCGCATGGCGTCCATAGCCGCACATCAGGTCCAGCACCCGGCTCCCGGGTTGCAGGTTAAAATGGGGGACCATAAAGTCCACTTCCTTTACGGTCAGTTCGGCGGGTATCAGGGTCTTCCAGATATCCTTATAGTGGCCATCAAAAAAATCATCATTGATATTGCTCATACGAAAACGTTGAGATAAAAAAACCGGGACAACCCGGTCATTCATTTATTCCAATAATTTGTTCCGGGTGGCATACATCACCAGGCCGGCGATGGTCTTGGCCCCCACTTTCTGTTTCATGTTTTGCCGGATGGTTTCGATGGTCCGGGGACTCAGGAACACTTCTTTCGAAATTTCTTCAGTGGTCTTGTCATCCGCAATCAGTTTCAGGATCCGGAGTTCCTTTTCGGAGAGCTTGACCGGGTTGGGGTAAAACTGGCGTACTGTTTTTTTATGCTGAAGTTTCAGCAGTACGGCTTTATTGACGAGTTCATTAAAATAGAAATCATCATTCATACAGGTCAGGATGGCCTGGTAGATCTCTTCGGGGTCAGTGGTTTTGGTGAGGTAGGCATTGGCGCCCATTTCCATCATGCGGGTGATCATTTCCTGGTCATCATACATGGTCAGTACTATGATCTTGATGGTTTCATATTCTTTCCGGATCAGTCCGATGGCATTGATACCGTCCACATGCGGCATCCGGATATCCATGAGAATCACATCGGGCTGTTTGAGCACCAGTTTGTGCATGAGGTCCTTGCCGTCTTCGGCTTCCCAGATTATTTTCAGGTAATCTTTTTCTTTTAACGCCATCCGGATTCCATCGCGGAAGATCTTATGGTCGTCTGCAATCGCTACTTTTATTTGCTGAGCCGTCATGAGGTATTGGGTTAAGAAAATGGCTGATTTGATACCGACACGAGTAAAACTACGCAAATTTTAGTAGAAACCGCAAATTGGGGATATTTCTTTTAGGCTTGATTTTGAGCAGCCGGAGGCAGCTCCGGCATCCATCTGCGGTGGTTGATGTAATAAAAGGCAACGACGATCAGCGGGGAGAAAATGATCACAAAAACAACAACCTGTAAAACACTATCTCCAAATGAAACGACTGCTGTTTCATCCAGTTCAGGCAGATCTGGCCTGGTATTAAATTTTTTAAATGCCGCCGGCAAATTAGTGATCGTATGAAGAAGACAGGAAAACAGGATATTTCCAGTCATCAGTACCACCGAACCAAATAATACTCCCATAAAAAAGGCAAAAATTACCTGGTTAATTACGCTTACCCAATCTCCATGCACCAGAATATTAGAAACATGCATAAAAGCAAAAATCAAACTTGAAAGAAGAATACTACGTTTTGGGGATTTTCCCTGACCCATAAACCAGGATTGCATAACACCACGGCAAATCAGTTCCTCTGCTGAAGTACGCAGTATAGTTATCCCGATTATAGCCATAATTATGGAAATGCCTCCCTGAAATTCCATGAACGATTTTCGGGATAAAACAACGAAAAGGAGTACAAGGAAAAGTGCCGGGAAGATTGGAATCAGTTTTTTCACCCTGTTAAGCGGGAAACAGGCATTTCTCCATAACTGAAAACGCCAGAGTATCAGGAGTGCAAAAAGAATAACCAGTATCCCCTTTGTCGCACTGACCAGCCGATCCTGCTGGTATGCAGTATATGAAGTAAACAGCCTTTCATATGGCAGTTTCAGGATTACGATTGCAAGAATGGCTGTGAGAAAAGGCAGTAACCAGATTTTAATTTTCATGATTATGTATTGGTTTAAAAGTTACCGGACTATATAAGCCCGGTAACCTGTTAAAATTATTCAAAACTCACTTCCACTTCACACCAATCAAAAGTGATACAGCTCCAGCCAAACCATTCACAGGCATTACAGGTAAATGTCTGGCAGGGACAACCACAAAACCGGATATTACACTTCACTTTGATTTTAATTTTATCCATTGTCATCCGGCTATCAAGGTCATTTTCATATTTAAATCCCTGATCAACCACCACTTTCTGCATAACCGGTACACTGATACCCACTGCATTGGCTGCCTGTTTACCTGTTATCGGGTAAGTACCAATGGAAGTATATATCCCATCTCCGGCTTTCAGGTCATATCCCTTTCCGTTGTCGGCCAGCACTTCCCCTTTTAACCCATAACCTACGGGCATTTTTAACTGGGATGAGAAATTGACGAGCCTGATCTCTTTCACAAAAGCTTTCCCATTCAGGTTCCGGGTATATGTACCCATAACGGCCACACTTTCTTTAAAGAGCTGAAATTCGGAGTCGGTTAAGGCCTGAGCAGCAGAAAACAGACTGCTGCATGCTAATAACAAAATAATAAAACATTTTTTCATGGCTTAAAAAATTAAAATGGTTGCCTACTCTGGTTCCGGTTTTCGGCTTCCCCGGGCAAGGGCGTTTGCTGTAACGAAACTAACCCTGCGGAATAACCGCACCATGTGAAAATCACCATTAAAAAAATGTTCTTTTCGGTTCAGTCAATGAGCAAAAAACAGGTAACGGCCGTTGGCCGCTACCTGTACGGGATTACCGTCCTGCAATAAAACGGAGATAGCCCCATTCGTCCGCAAGATAAGCCGCCAGTACCAGGATGCTGAGCAGGTAATAAGCGGACATCATCAGTTTTGATTCAGGCCGGTCAAACCCCCAGCTTTTCAAAAAGGCGGGTCTGAACCATAACCAAATCAATTTACACAGATGGAAGAGCACAACCAGTATACTGGTAAACATCAGAAAACGCATAGGCTTTATAGTTTAAAACATTCAGTGGCAATATCCCAGATCACTCCGGCTACCGCAAACCAGCCGCCGTAACGGCGGAGATTTTGCCAGAGAAAAGGGCGGACGACGGACCAGCTGGCTCCACCTGATATCATGGCCTGGAATTCTACAATAATCGTCCCGATATTAAATGCCGAGAGTATCACATCCCGGATACAGGCCCAGGGAAGCCCTGCCCGACCCGTCACCTGTTTGTTACCGGGCACCTGCAGCTGATTATGCAATTCCAGCACCCCGGCATAGATCAGCATTTCATCCGCCACCGACATTTCAGCTGGATTATAAGCTACCGGGTTGATGGCGGCCAGCAAGGGAATCAATTGTGCATTCTTTCCCTGCATATAGATAATATCCGCTTCTCCCGGCCGGGCCGCTTCTTCCTCATCGATCACCGCCACCGGTTTCTTCAATCGCCGGAGGATGGCGGTGTCATAGGATTTAAAAAACTGTTCCAAAGCCAGGTAGGCTTTCTGTCGGCTGATATCCGGATTCATGCCCGGATTATCGGGTATAACAGACGCATTGATATCTGTAACCAGGACAGCGGCAAAAAATAAAATCAGTATTCTCTTCATAATAGTGGTATAACTGCCTACTCTGTTCAAAAACCCGGTTTTCGGCATTCCCGTAGCACGCCCCTGCTGCACCAAAACTACTGGCAGCCTGGGCCGTTACCTTGGGAAAATCAACCTGTTTATAAAGTACTTTACTGAAAATCTCCTGTGGCCGGTTCAACGAAAAATGACCGGCTATCTCCGCCTTAAAGAGCTATCGGGAACAAATATGGGGGGATCCCATCAGATTTGGAGGGGAAAAAAAACGGAAAAAATGTTTTTTTTCTGTCAACAAAAATATTAGAGTTTAGAGAATTTTTTCAAAATTTGACTCATGAATGAAAGGGGTTATAGTTATATTATTAGTAGGTTAAAAAATGATTTATTCCTAGAAATAATTGTTGTAATTGTATCATTATATCTAATTTTTCGATTACTCAATGGGTTCAAAAAAAATAAAATTGAGGCGCTTTTTTTAGTTTACTCTGCATCACTTGTTTATCTTTTCACCTTCGGATCAGACATTTCTCTTTCAGTAATATTTCATGAAAATTATTTTCAAAAAAAGCTTATTCTTGAAATTGGAAATATTGCATTCTCAATTATAGAAGCATTTACCTTTTACTTTTATTTTAAAAATTTATCATTAAGCAAAAAAACACTAACGCTTATTAATATATCAGGAAGTGTATTTTTAGCATTTCTTTGTTTCTGTGCTTTTTTAATTTTTCAAAGTTCTGATGCATATAGAGCGCTTTACAATTTGTCATTTGTTATTAACATCGTTGAATTCTTTTTACTTTTCTTTATATGCCTCTCCTATTACTCCAACATCATTAACATTAGAAATATCAAAAAAGCTATAAATTTAAATGAACTATTAATTGTCAATTCGTTATTCCTTTACATATCAATCGCTCTTCCATTTTTAAGCATGGGACCATCCATGATCAACTTGCCAAAATGGACTCATAATTGTATGGTCATATTACATTACCTATCAATAATAAACATTTTAGCTACACTGATATTTGTTCAAAAAAAACAAAATAGTATTACACAATGAATACAGTAATATTAACAACCACATTTTTAATACTCATACTTGCTGGCTTTATTTTCACATTAATGATATTTTACAGGAATAGGCAAATGGTTTTTTTGGAAAACTTAAAAAATGCACATGCCCAATATGAAAATAATTTAATCTCATCTCAATTAGAAATCCAAGAACAAACTTTCCAACAAATCTCAAGAGAAATACATGATAACATAAGCCTGTCGCTAACACTTGCCAAACTTCAACTCAACACTTTTGACTGGAATGACCGTGAAAAATCTGTTATCAAGATGGAGTCCTCCATCCAACTATTGGGCAAATCAATCGCCCAACTCAGTGATATTTCCAAAAGTCTGAATGCCGATATCATAATACAGCAAGGACTCCTACAAGCGTTGGAAGAGGAAATGCAACGCATCCGACAGGCCGATCAATTCGAGTTAGTTTATGAAGTAAAGGGCAGCCCGGTATTTATGGACAGCAATAAGGAACTGATCATTTTCCGGATCATCCAGGAAGCTTTTAACAATGTGATCAAGCATGCCAACGCTTCTGCCGTTCAGTTACAACTGGACTTTTGCCCTGTACAGTTAGTGATCCTGGTCACGGATAATGGCCGGGGCTTTGACCCGAGTCGTAATAAAAGCGGGGGGAATGCTGGACTGAAAAATATGGAGACCCGGGCCAGTATTCTTAAAGGAGAAATGCAGGTCTTCAGTTCGGCCGACACCGGCACCACCCTACTATTTACTATACCCATCGAATAAACATGAAAGACACAAACAAGATAAAAATCGCCATGGCCGATGACCATGTATTGTTGCGCAATGCCCTGGCTTCCCTGATCGACAGCTTTGAAGACTGCCAGGTGATCCTGCAGGCCGGCACCGGGAAAGAGCTGACGGAGGCGATCCGGAAAGGTGTTTCGCCCCAGGTAGTGATCCTTGATCTTAATATGCCGGAGATGGATGGTTTTGAGGCAGCCGGCTGGTTGCAGCAACATTATCCGGATATCCTGGTACTGATGCTGACCATGTATGATTCCGAACTCTCCCTGATCCGGCTGCTCCAGGCGGGGGTCAAGGGCTTTCTGAAAAAAGATATCCATCCCTCCGAACTGAAATTTGCCATCCAGTCCGTGGTCCAGAACGGGTACTACTATTCCAATCATACCACCGGCAAACTGGTCAACCTGTTTCGCCAGCATTCCGACGGCAACAGCCTGATCCAGCGTTCGGTGCTGAACGACCAGGAGATTCAGTTTCTTAAACTGGCCTGCAGTGACCTTACGTATAAGGAAATTGCCCAGCGGATGGGACTGAACCCCAGGGCCGTGGATACATTGCGGGATCAGCTTTTTGTCAAACTGGATGTGAAGAGCCGGGTAGGTCTGGCCCTGGTGGCCCTACGACAGGGGGTGGTGACCTTCTGAAAATGTCCAAAAAACGGTTATTGGGCCGGGAAATGACCTAAAACAACAGCGGCTATTGGTTAATACGTATATTTTCATTTTACACATCGTATAAACCCCTCTCACGGTTGAAAGCTTACGAGCGGTTCCGTAAATCCCGAAATTTTCAAAAGCCGGGGATTTCCTCTTGTACACATCCGGATGTGGATATACTTTTGAGCAGTTGATTGACAGAAGATGGAGCCCCTATTTTTCGTCCAATGTCCCTTGAGACCGTCCTGAATGAAATTTCCAAATCCTTTGAAGTCCATGCGAAGTCCAATGTCAATCAACTCCTTTTTCCTTTTCTGATTTTCTCCCGGCCTAGTCCATTTCTGAGACCCACTTAGGCCCCCTTTTTAGCCCCCAGTTTATCCACAGCTGTTGATAACCGGAAAAATCCCCGGTAAACTTACGATTTTTACAACCGTATTTTTACTAATTTTACTTGGTAATACTACCATATTTTTAAGCGAAAAGATACGTTTAAAATCAGCCAAAAGCCTTGTCTGTAGAGGATTTCAAGTGATTTTAAGGGTATTTGTCCATTTCCTTAAGGATTGTACCGGAACACAGGTATTACAATATTCGCACTGTCAATTTATTAGAGGAAAAGGCTTAAAATGTTACTGTTATGAAAAGAAAATTAGAACCTGAAGAGGTATTGTGTCTGGATTGGGAGGAATAAGCATTTATTGCTCCGAACTTTTTATTGTATGAAAGCTTTTCTATATTTGGAGTAAATTCCAATAATATAGAAGAGCTTTTATCACATACACTCAGTTTCTCTTTTTTACTACCATTACTGGTAATATTCATTTTATCAAAAAAATTGACTTTTGATAAAAGTGTATATATTCTCATTGCATATCTATCTTTATTTTTTGTTTTCAATTTCTTTTTTAAAGAATCAAAAACATTTCTTGGAAAGAAAAACTACTACTTTTTTTATACTATATTAGAATACTACTCTTTTGCAACTTTATTCTTGCTTAGTATTCCAGAAAAGCGTTTTCAATACATTTATTACATCACTAGCAGCGCGTTCACGATTTTTCTGGTATTAATTTATTCCTTTTTTAAGATTGAAAGACTTGATTCAATTCCAATTGGTATTGAATCAATAGTACTTATGACATTCATGATTTACTTTTTCTATTTTCAACTTAAAAATGTCACAAATAGAAGCATATATGAATTTACTTCATTTTGGATTGTCCTTGGAATTATGATTTACATAGGGTTTACTTTTTTCTTTAACATATTGGCCAACAATGTAAGTCCGGAGTTTTTGAATAAATACTACTACTATACATATTTAGGTGACATATTTAAAAATATTCTTTTTTCAATTGCTCTATTTTTTGCCTCTAAGAATCATCTGCCAAATATTGCCTCAATTCCGAAACTAGACATGATATAACCCCAACCACCACTAACCCACCATTATGTTCTTATTGCAAACCACTTCCAGTTCCGGTTACTCCTTCGTGCTCTTACTGGGCACCCTGGGGATGTTGGTGCTTACGGTGGGCCTTATCATATTCATCATCCTGCACCAGAAAAGGGTCAAGCGGTTTAATGAAAAGATCCAGGATATGGAGAAAGCGCAGCAACGCCTCCTCCTGAATGCCTCCATCAAACTGCAGGAAGAAGAACGACAGCGGCTGGCCGCCGATCTGCATGATGATGCCGGTCCCCTGCTGGCAACGGCCCGCCTTTACCTGAATGAGAACCTCGTGAACCAGGACAAAGCCACCCAGCTCCAGTCCATCTTCCAGGCCCGCCAGATCATTGATGATACCATCCAGCTGGTCCGGAATATCAGCCATAGCCTGATGCCCCCCACCCTCAAGAACTTTGGTCTCGAATCGGCCATCAATGACCTCTTCCAGAAGATCAGCGGCTCCGGCACCATCAATGCCAGCAGCCGTTTCCACGAATACAAAGACCGGCTGAAAGAAGAGAAAGAACTGATTATCTTCCGCGTGGTGCAGGAACTGATCAATAATATTCTCAAACACAGTAATTCCAGCTTTATCCACCTGACCCAGAATGTACATGCCGGCAAGTTCTACCTGCGCATTCACCATGATGGCCGCGGTCTGGTACAGGCCGATTTTGAAAAACTCAACAAGAGTAATGTAGGCCTGGGACTAAAGAATATCACCAGCCGTTTACGGGTAGTGGACGGGAATATCAATTTCGAAAAGGATATTTCGCAGACCTATTACAAAGTCACCATCGAACTCCCCAAAGATGAACCCTACGAATAAGTACAGTCCTATGGTTTATAGGGAACTATTTGTTATTTTTACGCATTATCTGATATATGGGAACCATCAAGGTAGCGATAGCTGACGATCATAAGATCTTCCGGAAAGGAGTCATACTCTCCCTGCGCCCATATTCCAATATAAAATTTGTACAGGAGGCTGAGAACGGGGAAGACCTGCTCAACGGACTGCCCGCTTCTGAACCGGATGTGATCCTGATGGACCTGCGTATGCCGGGAAAAGACGGAATTGAAGCCACCAAGGCGGTCAGCAAACAATACCCCCAGATAAAAGTACTGATCCTGAGTATGTATGAAGATGAGCGCTTCGTCTATCACCTCATGGAAAACGGGGCCAATGGCTACCTCCTGAAAAGCGCCGAACCGCAGGAAATACGCCGGGCCATCATGGAAGTCCATGAAAAAGGTTATTACCTGAATAATTTCGTCAACCGCATCCTGCTGAAGAAATCCCATTCCCGGCAGAAAGTGGTGCCCTCCCTCAACAGTGAGATCACCCTCAGCGATAAAGAAAAAGATGTGCTCCGGTTTATTTGTATGGAGTTTACGGCTGCCGAGATCGCCCAGAAGATGGAGATCAGTCCCCGTACGGTAGAAGCCATCAAGGACCGGCTTATGGAGCGATTCGGGAGCAAAAATACCGCCGGCCTGGTCTTCTTTGCGGTAAAAAACAACCTGATAGAATAAGCGCAGAATGGCTTAAAAAACGATTTCAGGAATCTCCCCCTCCACTATCAATTTACCTGCAGTTTTAGCTATTATTTCTTCCACCGATACTCCCGGTGCCCGTTCCAGCAATTGAAATCCCTGCGGGGTAATATCCAGCACCGCCAGGTCCGATACTATTTTTTTGACACACCCTACCCCGGTCAGCGGCAGGCTGCAGGCCGGTAATAATTTGGACTCCCCTTTTGGATTGGTATGCATCATGGCCACAATGATATTCCGCGCACTGGCCACCAGATCCATCGCTCCTCCCATCCCTTTTACCATCTTCCCCGGAATTTTCCAATTGGCAATATCCCCCCGCTCACTGACTTCCATGGCCCCCAATACGGTCAGGTCAACTTTACCTGCCCGGATCATACCGAAACTCATCGCCGAGTCAAAGAAGACCGAACCGGGTACCGTGGTAATGGTTTGCTTACCCGCATTGATCAGGTCCGGGTCCTCCTCCCCTTCAAACGGGAAGGGCCCCATCCCCAATAATCCGTTTTCACTTTGCAATACCACATCCATTCCGGCCGGAATATAGTTGGCTACCAGGGTCGGGATACCGATACCCAGGTTGACATAATAACCATCCTTCAGTTCACGGGCGATCCGTTTTGCAATCTGTTCTTTATTTAATGCCATACCCTTTGTTTGTTGAATGAAATAAGCCCGTTACTGTTACTCCCTTGTCCGCACCGTCCGTTGTTCTATCCGCTTTTCATACGCACGGCCCTGGAAAATACGGTGTACATAAATACCGGGAGTATGAATATGATCCGGATCCAGTTCACCGGCCGGTACGAGTTCCTCCACTTCCGCAATGGTAACACGTCCTGCCATCGCCATCAGGGGATTGAAATTGCGGGCTGTTTCCTTATAAACGAGGTTGCCTTGTGTATCCCCTTTCCAGGCTTTTACGATGGCAAAATCAGCGTCAAAGGCCATTTCCATTAAGTATTCCTTGTCATTAAAAACACGGCTTTCTTTTCCATCAGCAACTTCTGTACCTACACCTGCCGGCGTAAAGACCGCCGGCATTCCATAGCCTGCTGCCAGGCATCGGGTGGCCAATGTACCCTGGGGTATCAGTTCCACTTCCAGTTCCCCGCTCAGCAATTGCCGCTCAAATTCTGCATTCTCCCCCACATAAGAGGCGATCATTTTCTTCACCTGCTTTTGCTGCAGCATCAATCCGATCCCAAAATCATCCACCCCGGCATTATTGGAAATACAGGTGAGGCCGCTGACCCCTTTTTTTACCAGGGCATCAATACAATTCTCCGGTATACCGCATAAGCCAAATCCACCCAGCATCAGGGTGTTCCCATCAGCAATATCCCGGATGGCTTCCTCAGCCCCGCTGACAACTTTATTCATGTAATCGTGATTAGGTAGTAAAAATAAGGACTTGCCCGGAAATTCAACCGAACGTTCATTCCGCCTTGCTTCGGGGTATCCCGGTCCTGCGTTGGGTATCTTTCTTTTCAGGGGCTATCACCTGTTCAGCCATACTATCGGCCTTTGGGACTTTGGCGGCTTGCTTTAACTGCGAACTGTCACTATGATGACTCAGGGAATCCATGAGCACTTTCAGTTCATCGGGCTGAGAGCGGTAGTAAAGAAAACTCTCCCTGAATTGATCCTGGCTGACCTTATGCAATTTTAAAATCTGGCTGTATAATTCAATCCCTTGTTTCTTTTTATCAAGCCCGGTGTCTTTGACCAGCATATAATTATTAATAAAAAGATCCGCCCGCATCAGGTCCCAGAGAATATCCTCCATTTTGTCTCGCGACAACAGTTTTTCCGGCGTTTCCGATTTGTTGTTACAGGAAAAAACAAGGATAACGAAGCCCAACAGTAGCAGTGCCTTTTTCATTACAAGGTTTTATACTGGTTTGCATTGGTTACATCCAGCCGGGTGAGGAGTTCTTTCGCACGGCTTTTCTGTTCACCCCCGGCCTTGCTGAAAATTTTCACGAGTTCATTCGCTCTTCCCTGGAAAAAAAGCTGCATGACCATGGAGTTTGGATTTTCGGTATTCAGGGTATTCAGAAAATTGAGCGCGTTGATAATCCCGCTGCGACCGGCTTCCTCATTTTCAAAAAACACATCAATACCCGAGCGGTAATAAGAATACAACACATCATGCATCAGGGCAAAGCGGCTGTTATTCATATTTTCGGCCAGCCAGTACCGGTTACGCAGACTTTCAAAGGATTTCCAGCCGGTGATCTCACGACCCTCCGGTGCATTATTGACAATATTCCAGGCTTTTTGAAAGTAGACATCCCCGCCACGCAGTGAATACGAATCATAATCAAATCCCAGGATAATGTTGACATAATAAGCCAGGACAGCAGTCAGGTTGCCGACCAGGGGGTCATTCCCCTGT
Source organism: Bacteroidota bacterium (assembly GCA_963169885.1). GTDB lineage: Bacteria > Bacteroidota > Bacteroidia > Chitinophagales > Chitinophagaceae > JJ008. The sequence continues at coordinate 1,169 of CAUJFR010000092.1, read as the reverse complement.
ACCCGGTTCTCATTGAATTCAATGGGTTGAAATTCCTGGTATTTGAAGATGAAATTATCATCCTGAAAATTCAGTAAGGGACAATCATACGTGGTATTATAAGCCGGGCGGGCCGCCTGTACGGTCATCTTTCCCTCAAAGACATTATTGCCCAGGTCCTTTTCGATGGTGATCAGGAAACTGCATTGAATTTTTTCGGAGGGCTGAAATACATCATTGGTCCACTTACGGGCATTCAGAAAATTGGTGAGTCCCGTCTGCAGGGTATTGAAAATTTTCCGGTCGATCTGCGTGCTTACTTTACTGGCAATCACCGTCAGCCTTGCCTGAATCTCCTGGGCAGTAATGGAGCCCGCCAGAAAAAAAAGGAAAAAGGCAATCAGAAAACGCTTATGCATAGTACAATTGGATTATAGTGTCAGTAATATCAGCAGCCACGGCCTGCTTGGGTTTGGTGCCGAAAGGAAATTCCTTACCATCACGGGTAAACAAGGTTACTTTATTGGTATCTTTTCCAAAACCGGCGCCTGCATCATTCAGTGAATTCAGTACAATCATATCCGCGTTCTTATTTTCCAGTTTAGCCAACGCATGTTTCTTTTCATCATTTGTTTCGAGGGCAAAGCCCACCAATACCTGGTCTGCTCTTTTTATCTCCCCGAGGCTTTTCAATATATCCCTTGTTTTCTTCAACTCCAGGGGAAGAGTTTCACCGGTTTTCTTGATCTTCTCCGCTGCTGTCTGCGCCGGTGTATAATCGGCCACTGCCGCTGCCATCACCGCGATCGATGATTCCGGAAATTCATTCATACAGGCTTCATACATCTGGGCAGCTGTAACCACGGAAATAACCCGGATACCCGGCAAAATTGATTCTCCGGATACTGGTCCCAGTACCAGGGTTACTTCAGCGCCCCGGGCCTGCATTTCACGGGCAAGGGCAATGCCCATTTTCCCGGAGGAATGATTTCCGATAAAACGAACCGGATCAATGGGTTCGTATGTGGGTCCTGCGGTAACCAGTACTTTTTTACCATATAAAGCTCCATTAGAAAAAACCTGCTCTTCCAGGTAGCTGATTATTTCAGCCGGTTCTGCCATCCGGCCTTCCCCGGAAAGGCCACTGGCCAGTGCACCGTTTCCGACCGGAATGATCCGGTTTCCAAATT